>CAUSIX010000095.1:0-6056 GCA_963531555.1 uncultured Oribacterium sp. | reverse complement strand
ATCGGACACCGTCTTCTTATAGCTTCCTTTTCCTTCCATTGTGGAAAATAAGGGGAGCATATCCTTCTGTGAATTGAACTTGTAGCCGTCGTTCACTTCCCTATTCATGTGAATGGCAAGATTCGGAATAATCACTAAATCACGGTCGATATTAACAAGCTTTGTTTCCACCCCCTTCGCACTCTTTACCAGCACCCGTCCCGCAACGGACAAAGGTCTGTCCAACCAAGGGGAGCAAATCATGCCGCCATACTTTTCAACATTAAGCTGAATGTAAGCCTTATCAACTTCAAGCTCCGGATCCCCCTTTATCTTAAACACGGGAGAATCACTGTGACTTGCCATCATCTGAAAACCTTTGAAAGGCTTTTCCGGGAGGACAAAGGCAATGAGCGCGGAACCGTTTCTTGTTACAAAATACTTCCCCCCCTTCTTTAATTTCCAATCTTCTCCCTCATATAACGGTTGAAATCCTTCCTCTTCGAGAGTGTTCTTCATGTTCTCCACTGCAAAGAAGGCGTTAACGCTTTTGTCCAAAAAATCCATCAGCTTTCTGTTCAGCTTCTTTATCTCTGTCGCTTTATTTGTCGCCATAAAATCTCCTTTCTCTACCTTGAAGCATTATACAGGAAAGAAGAATGCTTGAGAAGTAAAAAAATAGGATGATTTACTAAGTTTATTTTTTCACAAATTCCCTCTAAGATACTGCATTTTTCTCCCTCGTGACTTTTCATCCATGGCAATAATTCTGATTGTTGCATTTGCAACACCAATTTTTTAGGAGATTTGCTATACTACCTTCGTGATTCGGAGCAAGACTTTCTTTGCTTCGTAAATCCCGGGAGAAATCCCGCGGAATCGATTGATAATTTGAGGAGGATTGTAAAATGGCTAAAATTTCCAGCGATATGTTAGTAGGACAGATTGTAAATGAGCACCCGGAGTTAATTGATACCTTACTGGAAGCAGGCATGCACTGCTTGGGCTGTCCGAGTTCCCAGATGGAGTCTCTGGAGGATGCCTGCATGGTACACGGTTTAAACCCGAATGCGGTTCTCGAGAGTCTGAACCAAAAATTAAGTGAGGTTTCCGAGTAATGAGTGCTTTCTTAGGACCAATTCACTATTGGCTTTATAACAAAATTCAGCTACAAGAAGAACTTATCCGGGATATTGCCGCATACGGCGAAAAATCAGGATGGGCAGTCTTTTCCGAAAAGCACTTGGAGGAAAAAACGGTAAACAAGGAGCTCCGTCCCCTGAACGAACTCATCGATGTAATGAATATCCACGGCTGGCTACAGGAAAGAGTGCAGGATGCGGAATCACGCTACGCTCTTCTCGTAACAAGTATCCTGTCGGAAGACCCTGAAAGACTTTCCTCTTTGGAGGAACTTGCCTTTCAGTTCGGAAAAGAGAGGGCAATTGATCCTTCCTCCGATGCCGTTGATGCCTACAGGAAATTAGACGACTCGCTTTTAAACGGGATGCCCTGTGACAGAGTAAATGTCATCACGGAGCAGGATCCTTCCTGTACCTCTTGGGTGCAGGAAGAGGACATTCACGCTCCGTTCTGGAATGCTGTAGGCGGAGATCCTTCCGTATACTACCGACTCAGAAAGAAAATTATGGAAGGAATGCTCTCTAAAACTGCCCTCCACTTCGACTCTGACGAGGAATGGCATTACAGTTTATATCAGTAAAAATATCCGGTAGAACGGCGACAGGCCGGATAAGAAAATGGAATATTACAAGGTTTGCCTGCTTATAGACGCGGTTTCCCATCTTTAAGCAAAATACTTCTTTCGTATAATGGCATACCGGAAAGAGGGGGAAGATGAATACAAGTATTACCATTATGGAAGAAGAGCACAGCAATATCAATAGAGCGCTTGCCGTGATTCGCAGCATTTGCCTAAAGCTTATGCGTGGAGAAGAAGTGCCGGACAGTGATTTTCGGCTGATTATCGACTTTATCCGGAACTATGCGGATAAACATCATCACGGAAAGGAAGAAAAGTTCCTCTTTCCGCTTATGGTAGAAAAAATGGGTACCGTAGCGGATAAACTGGTCACCCACGGTATGCTTGTGGAGCATGACCTCGGAAGAGCCGATATCCTTAATTTGGAAACAGCGCTAAATGAATATCGGAAAACGCCCACTTCGGAGCTTAGGCTGGATATCCTGTCCTATGCTATGGCTTATGCCCACCTCTTACAACTTCATATTGAAAAAGAAAACAGTGTGGTCTACCCCTTTGCAGAGAGAAGCTTAAGTCCGGAAGATTTTCAACTGATCAATGAAAAATCCGAAGCCTTTGAGGCTGAGAAAAAAGCGGAAGGCATACAGGAAAAATACTTGAAGATACTGGAAAGCCTGGAAAAAAAGTATCTATAGTAACTGCTACGGAATTCTTTTATGGTAAAAAGATGGCTAAAAAGATAGTTTCTTCTTTCCATTTTCTATTTTTGGATTTTCTATTTTTATTATTTTTTTACTGTTCTTTTATACGGTTTATGCTATACTTATATATGGCGTATAGAGTATTTTTATAAACAAGCTGTCATGAACTTTAGCGACAGTCGAGAAAGCGGGTTGTACAGGGTTTTTCCCGTACGACTCTGCCGAAAAGACAACCGGTTAACAGCAATTTGCTAAGAAATACAAAAAAGAGGACTTCCCGTTGTGGTTGTCCTCTTTTTTATGCTAAACAAGTAACTTAGCAAAAGCTCGAGACGTCTTGTTTTTAACTGACGGCAAATAACGCCCGAGACCTCCTGTTTTTACCCTGCGGCAAAGCTAACGCCCGGGATGGTTATCTCGCTCTATATCTCCTTCTGCGTTTTTAAAATGAAGGTATTTCTATCAAAGTCAATGATTCCCTCCTCTTTTAAGGCGGAAAGCTCTCTCGTCATGGCCGAGCGGTTTGTGCAAAGGAACTGTGCCATATCCGTACGACTCAAAGAAAGCTCGATATACTTCGATCTCTGCTTCTGTGCCTGTAACGATAAGTAAGCCAATATTTTCTCCCGGAGACTGCTGCGAGAAGTAACCTCTATTTTCTCCATAAGCTGAATATTTTTTTTACTGATTAAATCAAAGAGATTCTCGATTAAGCGGAAGTGAAAACTGCATTGATTTTTACAAACATGAATCGCCTTTTCAAAAGAAAGGAAAAGCACCTCCGTCTTTGCAACGGAAAGGAAGGAAACATATTCATCCTCGGAAGCGCTGTTTCCAAAAGTTTCTCCGAAGATTTCCCCTTCTCCCATATAAGTGAGCAGAGTTTCCCTCCCCCAAACATCCGTCTTAATCATGTGAATACTCCCGAAAAGCACTACACCTACATGCTTCTCGTGATTTTCCTCCAAATGAATGAGTTCCCCTTTTTTATAAGAGCGAAGATAGCTCTTCATACAGTAGAGCAGGGCGTTCAGATTTTCTTTCTCAATCCCCCTAAAAATCTCCATATCCGAGTAGCGGAGAATTTCTTCCTTGTTCAGCTCATTCAGCTTATGCAAATGGTTGAGCTTATTCGGATTAAGCAGGTTGTTCTGCTTGTTCTGATTCTTTCTATCCTCCCTATTCAAACTCTTCCGTTCTTCCATGGCATGGCAAGCGCAACCGCAGCAAACATTCTTCTCTTCCGACATACACACTTTATCCTTTTTTGTATTTTATTTATGCATAGTGTAATTCTCTTTTGTTGCACGCGCAACATATTTTCTTCCTTCTTTATTGCAAAATGAAGAACATCAAGCGCCGGGAGCGATTTCTGCACTTTCTTCATACTTTAATCGCTTTTTGGCAGAGTAATTTTGAGTCAAACTTTTTCTTAGGAGGAAAAAAATGGAGAATAAGATGTTTTGTTATCAGTGTCAGGAAACGGCAAACTGTTCCGGATGTACCGTATCCGGTGTTTGCGGAAAGAAGCCGGATGTAGCGGCCATGCAGGATCTTTTGGTTTACGCTACCAAGGGCTTGTCCGCTGTGGCTGAGCAGTTAAGATCCGAGGGAAAAGAAGTTTCTCCGGAGTTGAATCACCGCGTAACGATGAACCTTTTCATCACCATTACCAATGCAAACTTTGATAAAGATGCTATCGTGGATAATATCAAGGAAACCTTCGCGATGAGAGATGCGGTTAGAGCAACACTTTCCGACAGCACAAAGCTTCCCAAGGCCGCAACCGTGGAAGTCACAGAGAAGGATTACGAGATCTTCGCCCAGAGCATCGGTGTTTTAGCTACGGAAAATGAAGATATCCGCTCTTTAAGAGAGTTAATCACCTATGGACTCAAGGGTCTTGCCGCTTACTCTAAGCATGCCAATGCGCTTTTAAAGGATGATGCCAATGTTGACGCTTTCATCCAGAAGGCTCTTACAAAAACATTGGACGACAGTCTTTCCGTAGATGATTTGGTAGCTCTTACCTTAGAGACCGGTAAGGCCGGCGTAGAGGGTATGGCTCTTCTTGACAGTGCAAACACCTCTACCTATGGCAATCCGGAAATCACCAGCGTAAATATCGGTGTTCGTAACAACCCGGGAATCCTCGTTTCCGGACATGACCTTAAGGATCTGGAAATGCTCCTCGACCAGACAGAAGGAACCGGTGTAGATGTTTACACCCACTCCGAGATGCTTCCTGCACACTACTATCCTTTCTTTAAGAAGTATAAGCACTTCGCAGGAAACTATGGAAATGCTTGGTGGAAGCAGAAGGAAGAGTTCGAGCCCTTTAACGGACCGATCCTGATGACCACAAACTGTATCGTTCCTCCAAAGGACAGCTACAAGGACAGACTTTGGACTACCGGCGCGGCAGGATACCCTGGATGCAAGCACATCGGCGGAAAGTACGGCGAGATTAAAGATTTCTCCGCTATCATTGAACAGGCTAAGTCCTGCCCCGCTCCAACAGAAATCGAGACCGGAACCATCGTAGGCGGATTTGCGCATGAGCAGGTATTTGCCCTTGCGGATAAGGTAGTAGAAGCTGTAAAGTCCGGCGCTATCAAGAAGTTCGTGGTTATGGCAGGTTGTGACGGAAGACAGAAGAAGAGAGACTACTACACGGAGTTTGCGAAAGCTCTTCCCAAGGATGCCGTAATCTTAACTGCAGGATGCGCAAAGTATAAGTACAATAAGCTGGATCTTGGCGATATCGGCGGAATTCCAAGAGTTTTGGATGCCGGACAGTGTAACGACTCCTACTCCTTGGCCTTAATCGCATTAAAGCTGAAGGAAGTATTCGGCTTAGACGACGTAAACAAGTTACCACTGGCATATAACATTGCTTGGTACGAGCAGAAGGCTGTTATCGTTCTTCTTGCCCTTCTCTACTTAGGGGTAAAGAACATTCACCTTGGGCCTACTCTTCCCGCCTTCCTTTCTCCGAATGTTGCCAAGGTTCTCGTAGAAAACTTCGGTATTGCCGGAATCGGAACCGTAGAAGATGACATGAAGATTTTCTTCCCGGAAACAGCATAAACCTGTAATTCATTGTTGTTCAAAACAGTTTGTAATGCATAAAGCAGGGTGGAAAGTATGTAAATCTCCATTTTGCCATAATACGTAAGAACAGATAAAAGAGCTGTAAAAATCAAAATTTATTTACACTTTGATTTTTTACAGTTCTTTTTTCTTTCCAAGAAAAGCTTATTTTTTAAAATTTGTATTCTTCTTTCACTCCAAAATTAAGTAGAAAATAGATTTTCCATATGATATATTTATATATACAATAAATTTTGAATAATACTCGATTTAAGCAGTGTAGTTCTTAGGAAAACAAGCTTTCCGGAATTCACTTGGGTACTTGTTTTTCCTATGCATTCCACGGCATCTTTCCCAAAACGGGAGAAAGTGAGTGCAGTATGAATCAAATACAAATCAAACGTATTTATGAGGGAAAGTCCGAAAAAGACGGTTTTCGTATACTGACAGACCGCTTATGGCCAAGAGGTGTGGCAAAAGAAAAAGCGGCCATTGACTATTGGGCCAAAGATATCAGCCCTTCTACCTATTTGAGAAAATGGTACAATCACGAAGAAGAG
>CAUSIX010000094.1:0-6084 GCA_963531555.1 uncultured Oribacterium sp. | reverse complement strand
TACTTCAGCCCTAAGCTTTTTGTCTTTAACAAAAGTAACATTTTCACTTAGGGTATCTGTAATTGTAAGTTCCGTCGCGCTTGGAGCTATCTTTTTTCCAAGTTCTGCAAAACTAGACTTTAATAATTCGGGCGTAGAGCCATCAAAATTCTTGGTATCAGCATTTTTCTGTACTGCAGATTTTGCTCGGATGAATTTTAAATCTCCATTTTTGTATTTAATTTTACGCCAATCATCTCTTTGGTCATATCCGTGTGCTTCACTTAATTCTTTCAGATGCTTCCAGTTATCCCTATTTCCAATACCGATTGTATAAAATGCAGTATAAGGTTTACTGAAATTCGACAAAAATCCTCTTGCTTGATTCAAAGCTACTCTGCTAAAATCTACTCCATTTCCGTAAGAGTAACCTTTCTGTAGCGTTGTCGTGAAGCTCTCTAACTCACCGGAGGTTTTTCTTGTTTCATCATATACCCCATCTTCTAAGACATAACTGTAAACAGGATCATTATCTGTAATTAAGACAATAATCTTATTTGCATCCTCTCTTGCAATGTCTGATACGTTTCGATCTATACCTCCCGCAAAGTTGCTAGGTTTACCATCTGCCGTAGGTCCAAAGCTACCATCCAATAACCTTCTTGCTCCCATAATTGCAGCAGTATAGTTTGGACCTGTCTGGCTACCTTCACTTTTAGGTAATTTTGCAAGCATAGTTTTGAAATCACTAGCAGAATCTGTAAATCCTCCTATATAAGTCACATCATTAAAAGCTGTATCGCTTATTGTAGTACCATCATCTGTTTTACCACCCCCAAATCCAACTAATCCAAATCTTAAATTATAGTTTGAATTCTTTGATAAACTGGTTACCATTTCAGAAAGATAGTCTTGAACAGCTTCTCTTCTGCTTCTGTTTTTTCCATTTTTGGTATCAAACGATGCATCCATAGTTTTTGTTGTATCTACCAAAAATACAATATCCAGATTTTCAGGCTCATCTATTCTCTTTACCTGCGCACTCAAAGTTAAATCATAAGTGCCATCTTGATTATCCTTGATATACTTATCTTGTTTAGACTCTACATCCTCTATAGTTCTTTTCTTTGCTTCTTTTGGATTTATATCATAGACAAAATAAAAATCAAAAGACTGTACATAACAATAATCTATTTTATGGAAATCTTTAGAATACCAAGGGCTAAGTATTCCGGGGAATTGTGGACTATAGTAACCTGCACTATCTATCCTATCCATTCCCTTACCAAATTCCTTTTTTTCTTCATCAGGTTTCCACGAATTATCAGGGCTACGCTTATAATTTATATCAAAATAATCATCCGTTTTCCCATTGACTATTTTATCTAAATTATCTGCTCCAGGTTTGTAAGCATATACTTCCAAAAAATCATATCCATTAAACTTTTTAAGAGCTTCTCCGGATTTCGAAGCCTTATCATAAAATACATGCTTTGGCGTTTTGGGTACTGAATGCCAAGTCTGACGTTCATCCGTATACTCATACCAGTTTCCATCTGTGTGTTTATATTCAGGATAATAATATCTCCCCTTTTTTTTCCAACGTGTCTCGGCCTGTTCAAGAGAAATATCTAGTGGCAAAGACTCATCCACACGGACCGTCGGCCCAATTTCATTAAAATTTTTATCAACGTAATGGAATCTTATAGGTTGGCAATTAGCCATAACGCGATCATTCCAGTGAATCTGATACAAGGAGAAAGAATCCACCGTAAATTCCTTGGTGATTGTTTCCTTCTTTACTTCCTCATCACTATCACCATTATTTGTTTTCAAGGTGCTTTTTGAATTTTCTAATTCCTTTTCATCTTCACTATTGTAAGTTGCATCATCATTTACAATAAGTTTTTTAGATGCATTTGCTTGAACTACCGTGTCTACCTTTTCAATCTCTTTTGTTTCATCATTTTCTACCAGGTGGTGAATGGAGATTGTGTCGGGAGAAACCGTTTCCGGTAAAGCTTTCTTCTCAAGAGTGATTCTTACGCCCACCGGAGACAACGGCTCAACTTCTACTGAAGGGTCGTTCTTATCCACAAAGCGGATATCCAAGCTGGCTCCATCGTCGTAGATGGAATGTTCCTTCAGAACCTTAACCTGCTCTTCGGAAAGCTTTTCTCCTTCGGTTTCTTCTTCCGGCTTAAAGAGACGCTTTGCCTCTAAAACCACTTCTTTATCGAAAGCCGCTTCTTCATAGAACACTTCTACAGTCGCAAAGCCTTCGATTTCGACGTTCTGACTCTTTCTGCCAAGCTCGTTCAAGCTGTACTGTGAGAATCTCGCTGATACCAGCTCTCCCAGGAATTCTTCGTAGTGTTCCAGAACTTCTCCCAAGAATCCTGTAACGCCGGCCTTTTCTTTCGCCTCTTTTCCTTCCCCGGACTGCTTCTCCGTTTCCGGAACTTCCTTTTCCGCTTCCGCAGGCTTTGTACTGTCTTCTTTTACTTCTGTGAGCTTCGCTCCGTCTTTCTCAGCTTCTTCGCTCTTCTCTGCGGATTCTTCTTTTGTTTCCGCTTCGGCAGTCTCTACTTTATTCTCTTCTTTCTTTTCTTCGTTTTTCCGGGCTTTCTCTTCTTCCGGTTCCTGTACTTCCGCTTGTATCTCTTCCGTCTTTCCTTCAGAGGAAACGATGCTTACTTCGGAAGCGGACTTCTTTTCCTTCTCGGAAAGCTCTTTCTCCTCTTCAACGGAAGCTGTCTCTTCGGAAATCTCCTTCTGCTCTTCGGAAGTCTCCGCCTTTACAGCCTCTTCCTTGGTTTTCTCTTCCTGTTTCTCTATCGATTTTTCTTCCTGTTTTTCCGCAGGTTTTACTTCCGCTTGAGCCTTTTTCTCTTCCTGCTTCAGCTTCTCGACTAAAGCTTTAAAAAGCTGAGTCTTCGGCGCTACCGCAAGCTTCGGATATTGATTACCGTCTACAGAAAGCTTGAAGCTAATCTTGTGATCCGACTTGTTCTTATAAAGGAAGGTAATTAACTCACTTCCTGTTAACTCGGTATTTCTTCTTATGTTGCTGTCCGATGCAACAGCAGTTTCTTCTGTTTCGCCGCTTGAAGCAATAGCTCCCTCTGTAAGCTCTTTCGTCTTTTCCGTCTTATCCCGCTTTTCTTCTTCCTTTCCCTCGGGGAAAAGCTGTGCAATCCGGCTGTTTCCGTCATAAAGCAGTAAGCTTTCTTTACTTTCTTTTCTGACAAGGCTCTCCAGATCCTTCGCATCTCTTTCTACAAAAATCTGTAAGCCGGCTTCTTCCTCGGACAGGCTCTCCGAAAGGCCTTCCGAAATGCTATCCAGCGGAATCTCATACACTTCCTTCTCCGGAGAAAAAACAGCTTCGTATTCTTTCTGCAATTCTCCGTCCGCACTGTATCCTTTTAGGAAATTCTCTTCTACCTTATCTCCTTTTTCGATTGCTTCCTTTGCCGCTTTTCTCAAATCCTCGCCATGGAGCTGTACCTTTACTTCTGTACCGGAAACGGAGATTTCGTTACTTTCCTTTTTCTCACTTTGCTCTGCTTTACCGGAAATGGTAAGACCGTGATAGCCGGTGAGCAGAAGGCACAAAATCAAGAGCACCGAAACCTTCTGTTTCATGCCCTTGTTCATCATATGATTATTCCGTTTATTCTTCTTCTCCATCGCCTACCTCTTTGCAGAACCTGCACTACAAAATAGTAAGAAAGTCTAACTTTCTTCCGTTTTTACAGTAAAGGCGCGATGAAGCGGGCGTTCCTTATCTGTTCGCTACTCTATTGTTATTTGATTGTTCTTCCTTAAACAATTCCTACTATGTCTCAAATTCTAGCAGAGCAGTTTTCTTTTTCAATAGACCTTGCTTAAGAGGGGTTCAAAATGTCATAGAATCGGATTTCACTGTTTTGGAGCAAGTTTTTTTCTTTTTTCAATTGGTAATTACGATGATTTTTTTTGAATATATAGATATTATTTTGTGTATTATTTTATTTTTTCCTTTCGAAGAAGAAATATTTTCTTAAATTTAAGTTTATATTTTTACTTCTCTTTTATTTTGTAAGGGAGTTAGCGCATTCCAAGAGGCTACAACTCCGCTTGCACAATATGACCGAAATTCAGCTCATCTTGCAAAAGTCCATAAACATAAGCCGGACTTTCTCTATATAATCCGGTTCCTGGTTCGAGCAATTTACTATAAACTTCCGAATCATAAATTATCTTCATTGCGGAGTCATATTCCATCCCTGACGTTTCCGAAAGAATTTCTACAAGATCTTGTATCATATACTCTATCATTTGTTCTTCTTTGCTCATTTCCTATTTCTCCACTTTTTTCAGTAAGCTAATGGCTTTTTCTGATAGCCTCTCCTCCATAAATCGTCGCGACTCGCTTTGCCATTTTTTCTGCCTGTTCTCTTAGTACTGTAAGATAAAACCCTTGACCAAAATCTTTATAGGGACGGCACATGGCCAAATTTATCTCCTTAATATCCACATTACTGCCATGATAGAGTCTCACTAATAACCACCTCCATTGCCTCTACATACTCTGCTTAAATCCTCTATTGCCTCTTCCAAGCTGAGAGTGTGTTCTATATCATAATGTTCCTTAAGAAAAAGAATTCCTTTGAACTTTTCAAGATATTGAAAGGCTTCCTTCGCAGTAATTTTATATTTTTTAGCAAACTCATTTACACATACCACCATGTAATTAATTCTCTTTTTTAATTCGCTCAAAGTATCCTCCTGTCTATTATGTTTATTTTTTATAAAATCGTTATTCTTTATCGTCAAAAAAGTTTATCTGTTTTGGACTTCATAACCTTCCTATCCTTTATTCGGCAGTGTACCATAGTTTTCCCCTTCTCTGAAATGCATTTTCATAAAAATCTCCTATATTTCCCGAAAATCTGTGCTATGATTTACTTTGCTTATCCCTATTTTACGTAAAGGCACAAGGAAGGGAATGAAATAGAGATGGGATAAGTGTCGGAAAAAAGAGGTTTTTACAGTAAATTTTATCTGTTATAAGGAGCGAATATGACGGTACAAGAAGAGAAATCCTATAAGGAATTAGAACTTTTAGAAGAAAGATATCCGGTGCTGAAGGCTGTTCACGCGGAGATCGAGAAAGCTTATCTTTTGATGCGGGATTCGTTTGTGAAGGGAGGTAAACTCCTTCTTTGCGGTAATGGAGGAAGTTCTGCGGACTGCGATCACATCGTCGGAGAGCTGATGAAGGCCTTCTGTGCAAAGCGAAAGATAAAGCCCGAGCTGAGTTCTCGTTTGCAGGAGCTTTACGGGGAGGAGGCGGAGTATTTTACAAAGCATCTGGAGCAGGGGCTTCCGGCCATTTCCTTCAGTTCACAAACCGCCCTGCATACAGCCTATAGCAACGACCAAGACGAGGCGCTTTTTTATGCACAGTGCCTTTTAGGATATGGGAAGAAGGAGGATGTACTGTTCACTATCAGCACCTCCGGAAATGCGAAAAATGTCGGTTATGCTTTAAAGCTCGCCAAAGCCATGGGGATTCCGAGCATTTTACTGAGCGGAAAGGACGGCGGAGCGGGAAAAGAGCTGGCTGATCTTTCCATCATCGTACCTTCCAAGGAGACCTATCAGATTCAGGAGCTTCATCTTCCGATTTACCACTGCTTATGCCTTATGCTGGAACAGTATTTTTTCGGGTAGAGGCTATACTATCGCTTTTACCGCATCTAAAAATGCATTGCAAATTAGCTTACATTTTTATATTATAGATTTATATAAAGGATTGTGAGGAAAAACAATGCAATTCGAGTGGGATGAAGTTAAAGAAAAGAAGAACATTGAGAAACATGGAATTTCATTTAAAACAGCTTCTATGGTTTTTCTAGATGAACAACGGTTAGAGTTTTTTGATGAAGTGCATAGTAGCCACGAAGACCGATATATAACAATTGGATTAGCAGGTAAAGTTTTAATGGTTGTTTACACCTTTCGAAATCCACTTTATAGAATCATATCCGCAAGAATTGCAACAGAAAAGGAAAGGAGAGCGTATTTCAATGGCTATGAAAAAATATAATCTTGATC
>CAUSIX010000093.1:0-6110 GCA_963531555.1 uncultured Oribacterium sp. | reverse complement strand
CATAATTCATACTTGTTCATTCGCTTTTACCTCCTTATGGTCTCTGGCCTTTCCTTTTGGAAAAGCAAGGAATAGTGATACAGTCGCCTATTTTAGCAAAAAAACTGTATTTCCGCAAGCATATTCTTGATTTACAGTTACTTTTTTCTTGATTTTTCTTAGCCGACAATGACTATTTTGCACTTGCCGTCTCTAAGAAAACGCAATCCTTATCAGAAGTCCTTTTTATATTTCATCCGAAAAATAAATTTTTTCCTTAGAAAGTCTGTGCAACAACTCGTCTTCACTCCCGTCTCCGTATCCTGTATAAGACAGAAACAGCTCTTTATTCAGAATCTTCATCATAAGAACGGGATTCTCCGGAAGCGTATCCTCCTCGGAGGAAAGTGCAGCTTCCTTCTTTCTTCGCTCCAGAAGTTCCTCTGTCGGTACGGCATAAAGGACATAGTCCTTTAAGACTCTCTTCTTAGACTCACACATGCTGCAGCCCTTATCGTCCTCACAACCCGGCTCTGCAGAATTCTTAGAAGACTTCTCCCTTTTACTTTCTTCCTCCTCGCTTTCTGTGGCAAGCTTAGCTACCGTCCGAAAGCCGTAGGGACTGTAGATGCTTTCCGCTACGGGAATCAGGAAGCAGAAGGCTTCCCCTTCTTCCTTTAAAAGCGTAAAGCTGTAGCGAAGGAGTTCTCCCATGATACCCTGTCTTCTCTTCTCCTTTTTGGTCGCCACCGCATAGATATAACTGGCCTTAATTTCCTTTCCGAAGAAGGAAATCAAAAAAGGATTCAAATGGAGCATGGCAATAATCTCTCCGTCTTCCTCCATGGCGAGAATTCGCTTCGGTCTTTCCCGATAATAAAAATCAACAAATGCTTCCGTGTCTTCCGGGAAAACCTCTCGATATAAAGGCTTTGTTCTTTCTTGTTCTTCCGCCGTACTAAGAAGGAGTATCTTCCTCATCATATTGCATAACCTCCTCCTCGAACTTATCTACAGCGTAGTCCTCATAGCCCTGAAAGTCTTTCTGCACAACCATATATTTCCGTGCAAAACCAATGGGGTTGTAGCTTTCCTTCGCTTTTCTTAAACCGGAAAGTCCCATATCATCCTCTCGATTCACCAGTTTTGCCGTCGGGAACTCATGAAGTAAAAATTCCTGATTAATAATTTGATAAATGCCGGGAATCTCCGGATTCCCCTTTTCAATGGAAATGCAGGCCATTTCTTCTCTCGGATTGAATGCCCCAATAGAAAAAGCCTCCAAGCGACCGTCAATAAAGATTCCGCCGATATAATGATCAATGCTCATGCAATTCTGCAAAACCTCATGAATCCCCTTGATTTCATACTCCAGGGTATCTTCACCGTTTCCCTCTTCTTTTACACGAGCCTGATACCAACGGTCCAAAAAATCCCAAACAACAACTTTCTCACTGCAGCAAATACTGCGATACTCCCAGCGTCCCTCGTACTCCCTCTTAAACTTGTTTACCAAGTTCTTCTTTTTATGAAAACGCTTCCCGGGAAGAGTACGAAGCTCCTCCGCATCATAGAGATAATCCTTAAAATCTTCCTCTTCTCTCACAAGGTAACGAGGGTTTTCTTCCAATTTAAGGTATTGTACAGCCTCCCAATCAGCAAGATAAATCTTTAGCGGCTGCTTTAGAACTTGATTAAAGTACTCCTCAATTCTCTGAAAATAAATCGGAAGATCCCTTTCATCACAATAAGGCATGGCCGTATACTTCTCCCCATCCCTGTCCATGAGAAGAAAAAGAGCCTTATCCTCCTCTTCAGCAATGAGAATATCGCAGTATTCCCGCCATAAATAGCTGTCAAGCGCACAACTGTCACAAGTTCTATTCGGTCTGCGATAAAAATATGGCGCTATATGCTTTGAGTCTTCAGCCCGTAGTATTGAAAATTGCAGATTTTTTGCATCCGGCATGAATATTCGTTCCTTTCCTTTTACACTTTAGGGTTAACATTTTACCACAGATTGGAAAAAGAAAAGGAAAAAAAACAGATTTCCTCCTTTCTTTATTCTTTTTTTAGCTTTCATCAGAAACAAGCTTCTCTGTAGACTCCTCTCTAATGATTTCCCTCAATCTAACACAGGAAAATAGGCTTGAATAGCCCCCATATTCGGATAATATCCATATAAGGATATGGTTTTCTTTCGTCTTTTCTTTATTCTTTTCCGATTCCGTAGATATGATTCAACTCCTCCGTATACTCCCCCTTATCCTTATACACTACAAGAGGAGGCAGAATTCTAAGCTCTACACCGGCATTCTTTACCGCCTCAATAAGAAAGAGCTTGGCTTCTCCATTTGCATAGGAATGAACCGTTCTTAGTCGTTTGGGCCCCAGTTTATTTTCCCTTAAAATGCTGATAATCTCCGCCATTCTTTTAGGACGATGCACTAAAAAGAATTTTCCTCCGTCTTCCAGGGCAAAGCTTGCCGCCCTTGCCACATCCTGAAAGCAACATAAAATCTCATGTCTTGCGATGCGCTTCTTGGAAGTCGGGTTCTGTAAATCCGACTGCATGTAGGGAGGATTTGCCGTCACGAGCTGAAAGTGATGGGAAAGTCGTTCTCCTGATCGAAGACGCAGGTCTTCTATTTGACAGAGATCCCCCGTTAGCATTTCCATGCGTTCCTCTTCATGATTGAGAGAAATGGAGCGCCTTGCCAGTGCTACCGCTTCTTCCTGAATTTCCAGACCGCAGATTTCCTTCGCCTCTGTCTTTGCCGCAATGAGCAAAGGGATAATGCCGTTTCCGGAGCAAAGGTCTAAAACCCGACTGCCTTTCTTAACAGATTCTTTGGCAAATGCACTAAGCAGCACTGCATCTATTCCATAACAAAAGGCTTCCGTATCCTGCACAATACGGTAGCCTTTACATTGTAAGTCGTCTATTCTCTCCAAAGCTTACTCCAAATCCATTTTGCTGATTCTGCAACTTTGTATTGCAAAAAATGCCTGCCCTTCGCTTACTCTAAATCCATTTTTCTGCGAGGTTTAAACTTCAAATCCGTAACCGCGTACTCTCTAAGTTCTTTCTCATCCTCTTTTTCCAAATTGACAATCAGCTTAACTTTCTGGTTTAAGACGGAAACGGAAATCACCTCTCCTTTTAATCCATCCTTTGTCGTGACAAAATCTCCTAACGCCGGAAGCTTGGAATTCAGGAAATTATAAACCTCCTCTTCATTTTTCAAACAGCACATCAGCCTGCCGCAGACACCGGAGATACTGCTGGGATTTAAAGACAAGCCCTGATCTTTTGCCATTTTAATGGATACCGGAGCAAACTCCGAAAGGAAACTGTGACAACAAAGCGGTCTTCCGCATATTCCATAACCGCCGAGCAACTTCGTCTCATCCCGTACTCCTACCTGGCGAAGCTCTATTCTTGTCCGAAAAATAGATGCAAGATCCTTAACAAGTGCACGAAAATCCACTCTGCCTTCCGCCGTAAAATAGAACAGGGCCTTTCCCCTGTCAAAGGTATATTCTACATCGATGAGTTTCATTTCCAGACCATGTTCCTTTATTTTATCTTGACAAAGTGCATAGGCTTTTTTCTCTTCTTTGTGATTCTCTTCGTATTTTAATCTGTCTTCTTCCGTGGCCTTTCGAAGAATCTCTTTTAAGGGTGCAACAATTTTATCTTCCGATACCTCTGTATTTTCCAAAAGAACCTCGCCGTACTCCACTCCTCTGGAAGTCTCCACAATGGCAAATTCTCCACGAGTAAATGAAATTCCCTTCGGAGAAAAATAATAAACCTTCCCCGCCGTACGAAATTTAACTCCAACAACCTCAGTCATATATCATAACTCCTATACTTCTTCACTTAGAAGAAAAAACATATCCATCATTTGAGAAGAAGTCTGTACATTATAAAGTCTCCCACTCTTATACCGTTCCAAATATTCTCCCCATCGTCCGAGAGTCCGAAAAGAATAACGCGCGCTCATTTCCATAAGTTGCACCGTGATTTCCTTACCATAGAGTAAAGCGGGCTCAGGGCAGCATTTACAGCATAACACATCCCTTAAAACAATATCAAGAAAACAGTACAAATCCTCCGGTTCCACTGTACCGAGTTCCTCGGCTAAGCTCTGTAATTCAGGCTGTTTTTTATGGGAAATTCCGGATAAAAAGAGGGGTAATTGCGACAAAACCGGATTCTCAAGGAGGCTCTTCCAGCGCTTCTCTATATTCATTTCCCCGGCAAAAACCCTCACAACACGGCTTAACACTGTAGGTAAAAGCCTTGTACAATTCTTAGCAAGAAGCAAAATAACAACATGCTCCGGGGCTTCCTCCAGAGTTTTCAGTATTGCATTTTGTGCTTCTATCGTCATCGTATCGCTGTGCCGAATAAGATAAACCTTATATTCTCCCTCTTTAGGAGAAATGTCCACCGTGGCTTTTACATCCCGTCGTATCTGGTCTATCGAAATACTGCTTTTCTTTCCTCCACCTGACTTTTCTTCAAAATCCACGGAAATGCAATCCGGATGTTCGCCCTTATTCACACGAAGGGCAATATTTTCCTTATAGGCTTCCGGACTGGAAAAGCCCTTCTCTAAGAAACGACCTTCTTCGCTAAGCAAACTTACCGCAAAGTCTTTTGCCATCCTCTCCAGCTCTTCTTCCTCCTGCCCAAGTAAAAGATAGGCGTTGTGGATACGCTTCGTCGTGATAGTATATTGCTTCATTTCTGTTTTACTCCACTATGGTACGCAATCTTGCAATCATTTCCGGATTTATGCATTTCTCATTTATGCATGCCTATCCTTGACTTTCCGATTGTTGCCTTTCCTCCCATTCATTTCGTAGCTATGCATTTCGGATATCGGCAATAATTTCGTTTAAGCAAAGCGAAAAATCAATGTTTTGATAAGCCCGCTTGATACCTGCTTCTTTAAGCCTTCCTTCGGAAAAATCCTCAGCATCCGCCTTAAATCTGCGGAGAATCTCTTCCTCCGTCATCTTTCCCCTTCCTTCTTCCCGGTGAAAGGCTCTCGCAAGTCGCATCTTATCCGGTACTTCGATGTAGATAGGGAAAATATTTTCGCGCCCGAGCTTCTTCTTCAGTTGTAAATAACTTGCAAGCGTACCTATAGCAAGGTAGTTTTCAGCATTTTTACAGGAAGGACCGGTAGTGATATCCGAAGGTAACATCGTCCCATAATACCATTTTCCAAATACCGTATCATATGCACGATACTCAGCCATAAGGCCGGAATGAATGCCGCTTTCAAACTCTTGTTCCTTTATAAAATGATATTCTTGCCCCTCCACTTCCCCTTCTCTCATTGGTCTTGTGGTATAGGGAATTAGTTTTTTCCATCCTGTCTTCTCTAATAATTTATGGAAAATACTGTCCTTTCCGGAAGCGGATTTTCCCATAAGATAATATAACATACGCGGTATTCTCTCTTTATCTAATCCTGCTTCTTGTTTTCTAAATAATTTTCAAAATAAGCAAGTTTTAAGGTGAACTGATGCCGGGTCCGACTTCAACGGTATCTCCGTTTTCCTTGGGTCCCTCCCCGATTTCCGCATTATCGGAAGAACTCTTCTCGCCTCCCGACTTCCCTTTTCCTTCCGTTTGACCGCTTTTCTTGCTTTCCAAGGTCGGAGATTCTCCGATACTTTCTTTTTCTCCTTTACTTTGCTTGGAAGATCCTTCTTTACTTTCCTCTGCTTCTTTTATACTTTCTTCCGCTGCACTTTCCTTTACGGACTCCGTTTCCTCTGTCTTCGACTCTTCTGTTTCCGCTTCTCTTGTAGTTTCCTTCTTTTCTTTGCTTTCCTCTGTGATAATCACAGATTCTTTACTCTGCTCCGTTATCGCCTCCGTTTCCTTCAGGTTCGGAAGGCTGAAACCGGAAATATTCTTAAACAAAAGAAAACCGGCAACTATCGTAATAACAGCAATGGAAAGCGCAAAAAGTAATCGAAGTATATCCCCTATGAAATTAGCCTCTTTATCTACCCGATTCCGTTTTTTTCTTCTATCCTGCATTTTTTACTCCGTCCTTTTTCTAATGGACTAAAGCAAAGTTTGCTGCATTGCTGCCTTGCTG
>CAUSIX010000092.1:0-6166 GCA_963531555.1 uncultured Oribacterium sp. | reverse complement strand
ACATACTAATATTTAATCGTATAGATCTTTAATTTAAAGACAGATAAATCATTTTTATATTGATAATAAAGAAAGGCTTGAGTACAAAGCCATATCCCCCCCATTGGCCAATAAGCATATTTTGCATCACCGCCAACGGGTCCGGTATGTCTCCAAATATCAATATTATGATTCACGGCCCATCCCGGACAGTGATATTGTGTTTTCGCAGTTTCCCGTCCGGCAAGACTTAAGTCATAAACAAAATCCAAGAACGGCACAAAGCTATCTATTAGATTACATGGACCGTTCAACCAATAATTCATTTCCAAATTAATATTACTTGTCCAATTACTACTCCACACAGGTCTTATATTTTCATTCCATATTCCTTGTAAATTAGCCGGTTCTGTCCCTTTTCGGGAACAGGCAATCATGAGGTATCGATTGTAATGGAAAAATAAACAGAGAAGACCTAAATCCGTTTTTCCTTCTCGGAATCTTGCCAGACGTTTGTCAAGCGGCAAAGTACTTCTTCTTTTTGATAATTGTAAATAAACATTTTTATAGACGGAAGCATAGTCTCGAAGATGTTCTTTTAAAATCCGCCTATATCCTTTCATAGAAAGATCCTCTATTCTTCTCCTGCAAAGCTCTTCACATATTTTAGGAGAAGTTGCAAAAGGTAAATCATATCTTTTGTACCCGTCCTCTGCCGTAAGAAGAAAAAGTACTGTGCTTGCATTTTTGATGATTATTTTTTTGTTTCCTCTCTCAACGGTTCCTCCTTTTACCATAGCACGAAGGTATATAGAAAATGCCATTCCTGGATGTTCTTTATCGTATAGAATCGGATTATCGCTATCTATATAATTAGGCTGAACATGACTTGGGGCATTTCCACTGAGTAGAATTGAATCCATCTCTTCTTGCTTTATATGATTTTTCACTTCACTTGAGAGCCAAAGCTCCAAATCCAAGCTATGAGAGTTCTTTGCTTCAATTTTAAGTAATAAAGCATTGGACGGCTTAGACAGAAATGCAGTCGTTTTATAACAAACATTTTTATTTTCAAAAGAAGAGGTATATATTGCATTTTTTAGATTTAAACTACGTTTATACCCTTGTATTTGATCGATGCCCGTAAATCTATAATGCAATACTCCAAGCGGCATATAGGATTCGTTGTAAAAGCCAAGCATATTTTCCTCAATATACCGCTCCGCTTTCTTATATTCCCCCCGAAATAGCAATTCTCTTGCATGAGTCAAAGTACCCGTTTCAATCTCTTTTTCTTTTTTGTGTCCTGTACCTGACCAAAATGTATCCAAATTTAAGGATATTTTTTCTTCGGGTACGCCTCCGTAAACCATCGCCCCCAGAGAACCGTTTCCTAAAGGTAACGCCTGTGTAAAAGACTTTGCAGGAAATGTGTATCTTAATGTTGTGTTCACCTTATTTTTCACTCCCTCATTCTTTCACCGCGCCCGAAGTTATTCCATTTACTATGAATTTTTGGGCAAAAATAAAAATCAAAATACTGGGAACAGCAATTAATACCAAAGCAGCATTATAGCGTCCTAAATTTTGTGGTGTCATTCCATAAGCACCCTTAAACGCATTCACCGCAACAGTAGTTGTATAGCTTTGATCCTTGGTAAGAAATAATAGCGGAAACAAAAAATCCTGGAATGACCACATAATCTGCAAGACCAGAAGATTAATCATGGCCGGCTTGGAAAGTGGAAGGTAAATATGGAAAAAGCATTGCGAAACGGAAGCCCCGTCCACTCCTGCAGATTCCAGCAATTCCTTGGGAAGTCCATCAAAGAAATTTTTCATCATTAATACGCCAAAAGGAATGGTGATTAAGCACTCCGAAAGAATAACCGCTATATGCGTATTGTATAAATGCGCAGTCTTATAGATAAAAAACAGCGGAATAATCAAAACCGGTCCTGAGATTGCAAGGCACATTAACACAAAATTGTAAATCAGCTCTCTTCCTGTAAATTCAATCTTTGAAAATGCAAAACCCGCAAGAGCGCAAATAAAAACAAGTAAAATGGATGCACCAATCGCATTGATAGAAGAATTCATAAAATATCTATAAATTGGAACCCCGTTAACCTCGTGAGTCAACACATAGATGTAATTTTCCAGCCCGTTCACCTTAAGTGAATCTTTTAACAACGAATAAATTGGAATACACCAAATAAATAACATGATTATGAGGAATAAAAACATGACTGTTCTATTAACACGAGAAACAGGAAATAAATCCTCCTCATCTACATACAATTTTGTCTTTTTCATAATCCGCACCATCTCTAATTATTTTTCTCCGTCATCTTCAATTGAATAAAGGAAAGAAAGAAAGCCAGTAAGAGTACAATAATTGCCGCAGCACACACAATTCCGACATTGGCTCCCGCAGATCTGGCCGCTCTATATATATAAGTGCCTATTATTTCCGTACTTCCTCCCGGGCCCCCATCCGTCATAAGATATACCCTCTCCATCTCTCTAAAACCTCCTAAAAGCATCGATAAGATAATCGTTTTGTGCGTATTCTTCAGCATTGGAAAAAGAATCAAAAGAAGTTGATCCTTCATCCCTGCGCCATCTATCGTTGCAGCCTCCAAAACGCTGCGACTTAACGTCGTGAGATCCGCAGTGTAATACATTATCGGAATTCCAATCATAAAGATAGAAACGGAACAAACCGCCCAAATCGCTAAATGAGGATCTGCAAGCCACCTCCTTGCCAGCACACCTAGGCCTACTCCTCTCAACAGTTGATTAACAATTCCGTTTTTATATTCCAGCATGGAGCCGAAAACCGCGGCAGTCAAAGCCAGAGGGAGCATGGATGGAAGAAAAAATAGTGCATGAAAAAAACGCTTTCCCTGCAACTTAAAATTTAAAATAATGGATATAATAAACCCGAACGTCAATCCGCAAAAAATATTGGCAGTAGATAAGATAAAGGTATTGATAATTGACTTCCAAAATAACTTATCTCGTAGTACAGTTTGGTAGTTTTTTATTCCTATAAATTCTGCCTTCCGAAAAGTAATTGTTACATCTCTAAAGCTATTAACAAAAAGAAAATAAAAGCTATAACTAAGAAGGCACAAAAATATAAGAAAAAGAGGAAGGAGAAATAAAAATCCCGCTTTATTATTTCTTTTCTTTACACTTAACTTGCTTATTCCGACACTCATCATCCCAACCTCATTTTTCAAATCAAGATTACATATATTATGAAAAAGCTCCCTACGAATATAGCTTCCGCTTCAAAATCATCTTAAAGCGGAAGCTATAAAAACTCTTTTCTATTTCATTCTCTATTTACTTAAGAATCAATACTTCCCGCTGGTCCACTCTGTCTGTAACTCTTTAAGCGCTTCCTCTGTTGATTGAGACCCATTTAACACTCTTTGAACCGCCGCTCCTTCAACGTCGGAATATCCGGAAACGTTATTTCTATCCGCTGTGGCAGTATTAATCAAATTCACTATCTCATCCCATCCGTCTTTAGCTTCTTTAGAATCAAAGAGAGACTCATCCACCTTAAAGTCTTTCTTTGCAGAAGTTCCGGTGAGCTGTTTTCCAAAAAGATCTGCGCCATTTCCAACTGTAAGATACGCCACAAATTTAGCTGCCGCTTCCTTTTTCTTGGAATAATCCACAATGCCAATACCGGAATCAATATAAGAGCGTACGGTAAGCTGGCCGTTCTCTTCCACTGCAGGGAGTGCCATTGCTCCTACATTTTCCAGTTTAATCCCATTTTTTTCTCTTAATGTCTTAGACAGTAAGGGTGCTTCCCAAGAGCCCATATAATAAATCAAGGCATCGCCATTAGTAAATTTTTCCGTTGCACTGGCATAATCTAAATCCAAAATATCTGCCGAGAAAATACCGGCATCAAAACATTTTTTTAGTCCGTTTATTGCCTGTTTAAATTCATCGGAATCCACATTTGCACCATCATATCGCCACTTATTATAGTAATCTCCCTGTTGCCCCAATACGGTAAGCATCATCTCATCAACAACCCAAGAATCTTTTCCGGCAAAAACGCTCACAAACTTATCCGGATATTTTTCTTTAAACTTTTCTGCTACACTCTTATATTCCTCGAAAGTTTTCGGCACTTCCGCTCCAATATCCTCTAAAAGCTTTACGTTATAAAAACCGACCATGGATCCAGAGTTGGTCAAAACCAGCATCTTCGTATCTCCGTCAGTAAGTTGATTTCCCTGCTTTAAACACTTTTCGGAATACTCACTTTTCCAATTCTCTCCGGCTGCTTTTGGCATAAGTTCATCAAGATTCGCTAAATAATCCTGCACTTCTTCCGCAAAAGCTGACGGTTGTACGCCAATCACATCTATATCTTCATTGGTACTTAAAGCAAGGGGCACTTTCTCTTGAAACGCCTTGCTTTCCATCACAGTCATATTGATTTTTATATCCGGATTCTCTATCTCAAAGTTATCAACCACTTCTTGAAGTTGTTCCTTACTCGGAAACCATGTCCAATAATTTAATGTAGTTACTTCCTGGCCGCTTGACTGTTTTTCCTCAGCATTTTGTTTTTTTGCACCACAGCCGAAAAGCATCGCCATTGTCATAGACATCGAAAGTAGAATCGAACAAAGCCTTCTTTTCATAAAATCCTCCTATAATGAATATCTTTTCCATAAATGAACCGGTTCATTTTTTATTTAAAACATGATTATATGGTAAATCACGAAATAGAAAATGTCAATTTGTTTTTGAACAAGTAGTCCATTTTTCTGTGCTTGTTTTTTATTTTTATGTTTATTTTTTCTTTTATTTTCAGTTTTACACAAATATGATATAAATTATGTTCATATTATCTCTTTTTATTTGGTTAATATTGAAGTTTTTTGCAAGTATTTAAAACTCCATTCCGCCTCTTCCGCCAATCTCCGGCTTTCTTTAGCAGAAATAGAAAGTGTGATTTAATCATTATGGATATTTCCCTCTATGGCCGCAGAAATTAATGCTGTCAAACATCTCGCTTGTCAAAATAAATTTATCTATGCTATATTATGCGTGTTTTCTTAAAAAATTAAATTTTGAAGGGGTTAATTATGTGGTTTTTTCTTTCTTTAGTTGCCGTATTCTTCTGGTCGGGTTCCGACTTTTTTTCCAAGCTCGGATCACCGGAAAAAGATACTAACAGTCATTTGAAGATGATTGTTGCCGTAGGACTGGTTATGGGCTCTCACGCAACATATCAGGTGCTTGTCAATGGAGTGACTTTCAATCTCGAGACGGTTTTAGTATATCTTCCTGTATCCTTTCTCTATATCTTCTCGATGCTCCTCGGCTACATCGGACTTCGCTATATAGAGCTTTCCATCACCTCTCCGATTTGTAATACATCCGGAGCGGTAGCGGCCTTTCTGTCTTTTCTTTTCTTAAAGCAAACCCTCAGCTTTCCGCAACTTATCGCGACGGTTCTCGTTATTGTTGCGATTGTTCTTCTTTCCTATTTTCAAAAGCAGAAGGAAGAGGCGGAGCTGAAGGAATCCGGGGAAGAACCCGGCATGAAGCATATGAACAGCTTCCTGGCTATTTTCTTCTCTATCGCCTACTGCATCATTGACGGTCTCGGAACCTTTATGGATGCGGTAGTTTTGTCCCCGATATCGGATAATCCTGCAGAAAGAACCCTTATGGATTCCATCTTCGTGCATCGTCTTTCCGAAGATTCCGCAAATGTAGCCTACGAATATACCTTCCTCGTAGTCGGGATCATCACACTGCTCTATCTTATCTTTGTGAAGAAGACAAAGTTCTTCCCAAGTTATGACGGAGCAAAGCTTCTCGGTGCCATGAGTGAGACCGCAGGACAGGCGGCGTACATCATAGCCCTTGCCGCAAATGCCGTAGCTTCCGCACCGCTTATTTCCAGCTACTGCATATTCTCTGCTCTCTGGGCACACATCTTCTTAAAGGAAAGACTCTCGAAGAAGCAGTACTTTGCCGTTGCCCTCGCGGTAATCGGTATCGTAATCATGGGATTCTTCGGAGGCGATTAAGATTTTTCTTTTCCTTGCCAAGATTCTTCTTTTCCTCGCTAAGATTCTTCCTTTCTTCGTAATCATAAGAAGCATGGGAATATAGTTCCATAAATAATTTTAAG
>CAUSIX010000091.1:0-6188 GCA_963531555.1 uncultured Oribacterium sp. | reverse complement strand
GTTGGAAGAGGGGGAGAGCACTGTACGGAAGCCGAGTTCCTTAAAGAAAATGGCCCAGAAGGGGTAATTTTCGTACATGTTTAATACTCTCGGAATGCCGACCTCGCCTCTTTTGGCTTCTTCCGGAGAAAGCGGCTCATAACCGAAGATTCTCTTTACCTTATACTTAAAGAGGTTTGGAATTTCGGACTTTGCTTTCGGAAGTCCCGCACCGCGTTCACAGCGGTTTCCGGAGATGAACTTTCTGCCGTGACCGAAATCGTTTATAGTCAGCACACACTTGTTACTGCAAAGCCCGCAACGACTCATGGTGTTTTCATACTGTAAGTCTAAGATTTCATCCAAAGAAAGCATGGAAGTTTTCTTGTATCCGCTTGCATCAAGAAGAGCCTTATCTTCTTCACCGGCAAGAATTTCGTTTTCCAGCTTTTCCGTTTCGATATAGTAACGCTCTTTGGCAATAAGAGCGGCACCGAAAGCTCCCATGATACCGGCTATGTCCGGACGGATTACATCCTGCCCGAGAGTTTCCTCAAGGGCGCGAAGCACGGCATTGTTGTAGAAGGTTCCGCCCTGAACCACGATATGCTTTCCGAGATCCTTCGGGTTGGTTACTTTGATGACCTTATATAAGGCGTTTTTAATCACGGAGTAAGCAAGACCGGAGGAAATGTCGGCAACGGTGGCGCCTTCCTTCTGGGCCTGCTTTACATTGGAATTCATGAAAACGGTACAACGGGAGCCTAAATCCGTGGGATTCTCGGCAAAGAGCGCTTCTTTTGCAAAATCTTCCACGGAATAACTTAAGGACTTCGCAAAGGTCTCCAGGAAAGAGCCGCATCCGGAGGAGCAGGCCTCATTTAACTGCACATTATCCACCGTGCCGTCCTTAATATGAATGCACTTCATATCCTGTCCGCCGATGTCCAGGATACAGTCCACATCGGGCTCAAAGAAGGAAGCCGCATAGTAGTGGGCAATGGTCTCCACCTCCCCTTCATCCAGCTGAAAGGCGGACTTTAAGAGTGCTTCTCCGTACCCTGTAGAGCAAGAGTAGGCAATTTCCGCATCGGAAGGAAGCTGTTCTTTAATTTCGCTAACCGCACGCATGGCAGTCTTAATGGGAGAACCCTCATTTCCGGAGTAGAAAGTATAGAGAAGTTCTCCGTCTTCGGAAATTAAAGCGAGCTTTGTTGTCGTAGAGCCTGCATCGATTCCAAAGAAGACTTTTCCGTGATAGCTCTTTAAATCTCTTCTTTTTACTTTCGCTTTTTCATGTCTTTTTACAAATTCCGCATATTCCTCTTCGGAAGAGAAGAGAGAGTGCATTCTTTTAATTTCACTGTCCATCTGGATTCCGGCACGCAGGCGGGGAATCATTTCAGAGAGTCGGACAGGCGCATTTTTTTCCTCCGCGTTTAGGGCGGAGCCCATAGCGGCGTAGAGGTGAGAGTTCTCCGGATTAATGATTTCGTCATCCGTGAGCTTTAAAGTGCGGATAAAGCTGTTCCGAAGCTCCGGCATAAAGTGGAGAGGGCCGCCGAGGAAGGCAACATGACCGCGGATGGGCTTTCCCTGTGCCAATCCGGAAATCGTCTGGTTACAAACGGCCTGGAAAATGGAAGCGGCAAGGTCTTCACGAGCCGCACCCTCGTTAATCAAAGGCTGGATATCCGTCTTCGCAAAAACACCGCAACGCGCTGCGATAGGATAAATCATCTGGAAATTCTTTGCGAGTTCATTTAAGCCTGCCGCATCGGTATCGAGAAGAGACGCCATCTGGTCGATAAAGGAACCGGTGCCGCCGGCACAGATGCCATTCATTCTCTGGTCGATTCCGCCCTTGAAATAGATAATCTTTGCGTCTTCTCCGCCAAGCTCAATGGCAACATCCGTCATGGGATAGTTTTCCTTTAAGGCAGACGCCACGGCAACCACTTCCTGGCAGAAGGGCTGCCCCATATGCTTTGCGAGGGTTAAACCGCCGGAACCGGTCACTACAATACGAGAAGAGAGGTCACCATGTGCCTCTCTTGCTTCTTCTAAAAGGTCTGCTAAGGTTTCTTGGATATTGGCGAAGTGCCTCCGATAGTCTGCAAAAATAAGATGATTATCCTGATCAAGGATAGCTACTTTCACGGTGGTAGAACCGATGTCAATGCCCAGTCTGTACGTTTCCGTCATAAATACACCCAATCTATACTTTCTAAGTCTTAACAATTATTGCTTTATAAAATATTGTTTTATACGAAATAAAATCAACAGTTTGATACTCTAGCATAGATAGGGGCGTTGCAACAAGGAAGGCTTTCTAAAAAAAAAATAAAAGTTTAAGAAAATGCGAAATGCTATGATATTTACAGAGCACAATCCGTAGAATTTGCAGTAATCTCTGCGGTTTGACAGGGGCATTTTCCCGCGATAAAATACTTTGGTTAAAGAAAAAACGGATGATAAAAGCATTTCAATTATACCGTTACACGGCCCGGAAAAGGATAAGGAGAAAAAATGAGCGATTTCAGAATTAATTTTATCGATAACTGGGAAAAAAAGGAAGTGAATCTACCGGAACTTAAGAAGGCTCTGGAAGACGGAAACTCTTCCGTTTATAGTGCTCCACGATTCCGAAAGGTTTCCGCGAAATGGAAAAAATATAAGGAGAGAGGGATTTCCAATCTTTATCTTTTAAAGGAACTGGACGATGACGGAGTAGCTTGTGCGTACTATGCCTATTCCATAACGGACGGCGTGATTAATGAAGAAATGCTGGAAAGTTTGCGAGCGATTTGTGCAGAGAAACTTTCTTCCGGGGAAATGAGGGCATACGGTTCTTTTTCCAAGCCGAACGAGTGGTGGGATTCCAACCCGAAGCGTTCCATTAAGGCGGTAGAGTCGGGGCAGGCGGACAGCTTAAAGCAGTATCTTGCGGCAGAGCTCTATCCGAAGGGAATTGTGATTGATTCCAGATCGATTAAGACATCTCATGCAGGAGAATTGGCCTGCTCCGCTATAGCTTGGGGCGTGACTAACTCTATATTTAAAAAGGGTGCCTATATGAGCACCTTGATTCATAATGACATACTTTAAACGACGTCAAAGTGTAAACCTGTGAAGAATGTAAACCTGTGAGCAATACAAACGGGTGAGGAATATAAACTTGTAAAGAATACTAACTTGTGAAGAATGCCTAAAAACATAGAGGCAAAGCTTGCTAAAAAAACGTAGTACAAGTATACTTTCTGCGTATTTGTAATGGGAAAAAGCGGTCCTTTTGCTTTTTGAAGTACCTGTATTTTTCTTAAAAATCAAATTGGGAAAAGGGTGAATTATGAGCATTTTAGACCGATTGGAAAGAAAACTGGGGCGATATGCCGTTCCAAATCTAATGAAATATATCTGCGTGATGTATGCTCTTGGATTTCTGATTCAGATTGTGGCACCGGAATTTTACTATTACTATTTGGACTTGGATCCGGAAGCCATTCTCCACGGACACATTTGGAGGGTCCTCAGTTTCCTGATTTATTATCCGGCATCGGATGGCTTCAGCTCTATATTTTGGGCGATTATCGGTATCATGGTTTATTACAGTATAGGAAGGACACTGGAGTATCTTTGGGGGAATTTCCGTTATAACTTTTTCTTTTTTTCCGGAGTCATTCTCTATAACGTGGCGGGAATCCTGATTTATCTTTTAACCGGTGTATCCCT
The DNA here is from genome assembly GCA_963531555.1 of uncultured Oribacterium sp. GTDB lineage: Bacteria > Bacillota > Clostridia > Lachnospirales > Lachnospiraceae > Oribacterium. Next base: position 2,477 of record CAUSIX010000091.1, on the reverse strand, counting down.
TCAATTAAATCCGACTTATATGGGCTTCAGCATTTTCCTAGCCTATGCGTTAACACTTCCAGATACGGTGTTTTACCTTTATTTCTTTATTCCGATTAAGGCAAAATATCTGGCGCTCCTGGAGACTTTACTGTATCTTTATTTTCTTGCGGTAAGCCGAAGCCCCGGCGAGAAGCTCTCCATTGTTTTGTCTTTTGCCAATGTTATGCTTTTCTTCTTTCTTCTGAATCAGGGGAAGAGGAGGAATATTTTCAATATAAGGAATTACAGATAAGAGATGAGTTTGTACAAAATTTGTTGCGCAAGATAAAATGGAACGTTTTATGCAGTGTTTAGAAGAGTTAAGGAGATGAATATGAGAAGAACCAAAATGGTATGTACGATGGGACCGAATGAGAATGATTACCGTGTGATGAACGCTATGGCGGAGATTATGGATGTTGCCCGCTTTAATTTTTCTCATGGAGACCATGAGGAGCACCTTGGCAGGCTGGAACTTCTTCGTAAGGCGAGAAAAGAAGTAGGAAGACCGATTGCGGCGCTTCTTGACACCAAGGGTCCGGAAATCAGAACCGGTCTTTTGGAGGGCGGACAGAAAATCACTTTACAGGAGGGGGCAAAGATTATCCTGACTACCGAAGAGGTAGTCGGCACAAAGGATAAAATTTTCATCAACTACGATAAGCTTCATGAGGATGTTAAACCCGGAGATGTGATTCTCATTGATGACGGTCTTATCGGTTTAGAGGTAGAAGCTGTAAAGGGTGTAGAAATTCTTTGTAAGGTGACAAACGGAGGAGAGCTGGGAGAGAGAAAGGGAGTGAATGTACCCGGTGTGCCCATTCAGCTTCCATCCATTACCGATAAAGATATAGAGGATATTAAGTTCGGTATAGCGGAAGATTTTGACTTTATTGCAGCTTCCTTCATTCGTTCCGCGGATGCGGTAAGACAGATTCGCTCGCTTATTGATGAAGCCGGTTCTCAGATGAAGATTATCTCTAAAATTGAGTCTCAAGAAGGTCTGGACAATATCGATGAGATTATTGAAGCATCTGACGGAATCATGCTGGCAAGAGGAGATCTCGGTGTCGAAATCGATGCCAAGCGCATCCCCCAGCTGCAAAAGGAGATTATTCAAAAATGTAATTACCACGGGAAACTGGTTATCACGGCAACGCAGATGCTGGATTCCATGATCAGAAATCCTCGTCCGACGAGAGCGGAAGTGACTGACGTGGCCAATGCGGTATATGATGGCACGGATGCGGTGATGCTGTCCGGAGAATCCGCAAACGGAAAATATCCGGTGGAAGCGGCAAAGACTATGGCGTCCATCGTGGAGTATACGGAGCAGTTTTTGGACTATAAGCAGTTTAAGACCAGAATGGTAGAGAAGACGGTTTACGAAAGCATTGGAAACGCCGTGTGTGCCGCTTCCGTGACAACGGCGTCCGAGCTGAATGCTTCAGCGATTGTGGCATCCACTCTTTCCGGCATAACTGCTTCCATGATTTCGAAGTATCGTCCGATTACTCCGATTTATGCGCTTTCTCCAAGTCAGATTGTGACCAGACAGATGATGCTGTTTTGGGGAGTTACTCCTGTTTGGGCAAGAAGAGCGGAGACAACCGATGAACTTTTTGAAAGTTCCATTGAGGAGTTAAAGGACCGGAAATTGGTGAAGAGTAAGGATATCTGTGTTATTACGGCAGGCGTTTTGTCTCGTTTACAGAGAAAGCAGGCTCCGACCGGCACAAACATTATGCGAGTTATCGAAGTAGACTAAGACTCGTTATCGAGTTGATTGGGATTATGCGTAAGCAGACGGAAATGTAAGGGAATACATAAAATGAGCTGTGAGGGCGAAAAAGGGGAAAAAATGAAGAAAGCATTTGTGGATTATCAAAAAGCTAAGGAAATTGCGGAAACGTATCCGACTCCCTTCTATCTTTATGATGAGGAAGGAATTCGGGAAACCGTCAGAAATCTCTATAAGGCCTTTTCCTGGAATGAAGGCTACCGAGAGTATTTTGCGATTAAGGCAACACCGAATCCGACTATTCTTAGGATACTGAAGGAAGAGGGCTGCGGAGTGGATTGCTCTTCCGCGGCGGAACTCAGTCTTGCAGAGGCTTGCGGTTTCTCCGGATCGGAAATCATGTTTTCTTCCAATGATACACCGGATGAAGAGTATGTATTTGCGAATCGCTTAGGCGGAATCATCAATCTCGATGATTTTACAAATATTGATGAAGTAACGGAGATTCTTGGCACTCTTCCAAAGATCATGAGTCTTCGTTTTAATCCGGGGGGCTATTTCAGTATCGGAAATACCATTATGGACAATCCCGAGGAAGCGAAATACGGGATGACCGAGGCACAGATTTTGGAAGGCTACCGTATTTTAAAGGAAAGAGGGGTAGAGCATTTTGGAATTCATGCTTTCCTCGCGTCCAATACCATTAGTAATGACT
>CAUSIX010000090.1:0-6235 GCA_963531555.1 uncultured Oribacterium sp. | reverse complement strand
AAACCGTATTAAGGGGGGGAGTCTCCTTAAAGGTGGATTTTGCCGACAAGATGACGCCATCCCTGCTGAAAGTGGAAGATGAGTTGGTAGATGGGAAACCCAAGGGGGTGTATAACTTTCAATTCCCTATCACTCTTGAGATAGGGGATGACGGATCTGCGAAAGAGAAGGCAAGACAGGAGCTTTCCGTTCACGTGGAAACCGAAGTAAAGGAAACGAAGGTAAGTTTGAAGCCCGGTACTGCCGATGTGAATGGAGGAATGTTTTATAACTGGGATCCCGCATGGGGAGACCTTTCGCATTGGAATCCTGACTGGGGCGCCAAGCCGAGCGGAGACCCCAAGGATTATTTTTATGCGGTATGGTATGTGAGGGTGGATAGAGCAAGAGGAAGTTCACAGCCCTTTACCTATAAGTTCGAGATAGATTCTTCTAAGACGGATGGAGGGGAACTCGTCGGGGCAAAAAATATCCCCATGGACTATCGAAAAGATTACTATATCTATAACGAAGACGGGGGAACGAACATCGAGGTTTATGCTCAAGGCGGATATAGTAACATTGCAAAGTATATGACTGCGGACCCGGATCCGACCAAAGCTGACCGGTATCTTGTGAACCCGCTAAGGGAAGAACAGACAGGAATTTCCAAGGACCCCTCTCGCTATAGATTGCCGGATAATGAGCCTTATTTATCGGAGCAAAACTATTCTTTTACAGGAAAGTATAATTCAAGACTTTATGCCCTGCTTTTCCGCTATCCGTACACGAGAATGAAGGTGGAAAGAGATCGTAATCCGACGGATTTTGATGAAAAAGGTTTTAATCTGACAAACGGTCTTAAGTTTACGGAGACATGGGCGGATGGACACGAAAGGACATTTGATGTGGCTCCCGATTCGAATCTCACCGTGTTCCCGCTCCCGGGTGGAGGAGGAAAGTTTTATCTTAACAAATACGGAGTGGATCGAAGACGGACTTACCTCGATATCTTCGGCTTGCAAACTATCTATAAGGACGGTACCGCTGCGCCGCTACGCTACTCCAACCGAGTAAAAAGCTTTACCGTATCTGCGGATTATACGGCAAAGAATGAAAATGTAAAGATAGATGCAGGAGGAACGTACAATACAGTAAACGATAATTCCGATCCGAATATGAAAAACGGTTCCGGCGTGACCATCACGGATGGGCAGTATTATCTTCTCTCTTCGAAAATAAGGTATCCGAGCCCATTGAATGAAAAAAGGGTTGAAGGAGATACGACAAAGGAGGATTTGAACGATCTTCCTCACAATAGCGGAACGAATGATGTCTATAGAGGAACTCCTTATAAGCTGAAGAAGGAGGATTACTTCTATAGCAGCATCTATCTGGACAGCATGACGGTTTATGATGTAGAAAAGGTAGATACGGCAGGAAGTCAGGGACTTGTCAAGTTTAACCCGAAATCTTCTCCGAGAGACAGGAAGGATAACTATCCGCCGGTAGAAGTGTATCTGAAAAAGAAGGACGACGTAGAGTTTAAGTATGGGGAATTTCGATACAATGCGCAAAGACAGCTGATGTTCTATCGGGAAGCAGGATATTCTGCTCATGCTACGGCAGATGATGATCAGCCGATTTCCGATAAGAACCAGCTGGACTTAAAAAGAGTATTCGGTTCCGGAGAGGATAGAATCGTAGGCTTAAAGCTCGTGCAGAATTCTCCCTACTATAGAACGGCCTTCGATGCAAGTTATACGATGGAAATCACCCCGACTTCGGAGATGAAAGACAATATAGAAAAAACCATGAAAAGAACGGATGACTATAATATCAGCTTTCTTGCAGGGCCTGCGACAGCGGAGATAAGGCAATATGACAAGACGGAAGCTAAGCAAAAAGCGTTAACGAGGCAACGTATCGGAGATTACTGGGGACAGGTGGGGTATGCATTAACTCCCTTACAAATCAGTTCTATTCTTTCAAAAGTGAACCAGGGGTATGTGGATCGCCCCGAAGGATATCCGGACAGCTTTCCGCCGAGCTATCCCAGAACCGGCGGACAGAGTATCGATGTGCATTTGGAAGGCGTCAATGCGGGAAGTCTTCCGACTAGCTTACAGGGACCGGAATACACCAAGAAATATCTGGTGAATAAGGGAACAATCTATGACCTTCTTCCTGCGGGATGCAGCGTGATTTTGGACAGTATTGAAATCGGATCCTGGACCGGCGGATGGGAGATTTCGTCCTCGAAGAAGCTTGATCCGGGTGAATATACGGTTCGTGAAGAAAAAAACTGGAAAAATTCCGGGCAAACCATGTTAATTATTGACTTCTCGGTTCCTAATACAAAACAGGGATGGAGCTCTTTTCATAATCGAAGCGGTTGGAAGGTGAATTATACCCTTTGGAATTCTTATGAAAATATTTTAGACCGGGGAAGAACGGTTAAAAATACGCTGGGGTATGTTAATAAGGATGAAAATACGGTTTGGAACGGAAACTACATTTCGGAAGAAAGAGGAAAGAATCCGGGTGTAGAGAAGTTGAAGTACTATAAAGACATTAAGGAAGAAGCGGAAAAGGAAAATCCGCGTTTCACCACTTCCGTGATAGAAAAAACGATGAACTACGGTCCGGTAACGGTAGTGGAGGCTGCGTTCAGTAACGGGGTTTCCACGGAAATCGATCCGGCTTATCTCTCCGAAAATGTGAGTTACATGGGAGATCCGTATACCCAGCGACTTGTTTATCAGGCACAATCGACAACCAGAACGACGGATATGCTGCTCTTTGACATTTTAGGAAAGAAGGAGGATAGAAACGGAGACTTTAACGGCGTGGATATCAGTACCATGCTGATGAAAAAAAGTTATGTAAAAGGCCTAGCCAATAACACGGATACCTTAAAACCCAGAGTGTTCTATACAACGAAGGAAGACCCGGAAACGGTGCCTAAGGACCTTGGGAAACCAATGTATGACCCGGGCTATTGGACAGATACGAACCCGAATAACCCGAGGAACGGCAGCAGTGATTGGAAGGAATGGAATTATGAAAATGAAAGCCTGAATACGGTAGATAAATCGAAGATTACGGCTGTGGCTTTTGACCTTCGTACTACCGCGGAAGGAAAGAGATTTGTTCTAAATCAGGAAGGACTTTTGATTGCGAACGTCAAGATGACCGCTTCGACAGATAAAAACAAGGTGGAACCGGAAATCAAGATCAGCAGCAATACGGGATATTTGTACAGTACAAAATTTACAGGGGATGATGTTCCTCTAAGTTCTGCACCGGATATGCAAAAAGCCGTAACGACCCATCGTCTGGTTAAGCCGCTTATCTTTGCTATTCCGGTAAGGAAGATCTATGATTATTTGACAGAGGATCGTCCGCCGAGCATAAAAGAGTGGTTCAGCTTTACGCTAAAAAGAGCGGACGGAACGGAAATACAGGATAAGGACGGGAACCCCGCAACGACTGTGCTGAAGAATCCGGATCCGGACGGCGGTTTGGCGGTCTTTAAGGATTTACGTTTACTAAGACCGGGAGAATATAAGTTTACGGTTACGGAAAGAACGGATAAGTCAAATCACGGTGTCAGCAATATAGGCATGGGAGAAAAGGAAGTCACGATAAAAGTCAAAGATGTAGGGCACAAGCAACTTACCGCGGATCTCCTTTATACGGAAGATAAGCCTCTTACTTTTACGAACTTATACCGTGTGCATTCCTTGGAACTGCCGCTGAAAGTGAAAAAAATACTGGCAGCAGCCCCCGGTTTAAAGAAACCGGACATTCGAAACGCCTTTTCTTTCACGCTGGAAAGAGTGACCGGCTCTTACGGACCTCCTCCTATGCCTGTAGCTGCCGGAACGGAAGACAGTATGAAGCTGAACAATCCGGACCCGGACGGAGGAGAGGTAAACTTTGGAATCATTACGTTCAATCATCCCGGAGTATATGAATATAAAGTGACGGAGAGCGGCTTCTATCCCGGTGTGGAAAATGATGCTAAGCCGGTGAAAAAGATTAAAGTCTCCGTGAGAAGCTTCGGCACAGGAAAGTTCTTTGCGCTGGTGTCGGGAGACGGCCTTGAGTTTACCAATACCTTTTATCCTCTTCCAAGTACCGGAGATGTCGGGCTGGAAAAGAAGATTTCCGGTACGAAACCGAAAGAGGACAGCCGTTTTCATTTCCTTATGCGACCGGAAAAACCGGAAGAGAACCAGCCCATGCCGGTAGGCAGTATGCCGGACAGGGCAATGGTGGAACTTGAGGGAGCCGGACAGGGCAGTTTTGCGACGATGCATTTTACCAAACCCGGCGTATTTAACTATACTGTGGAGGAAGTAAATGACGGAATTCCAGGCTATACCTATGATTCTTCCGTATACAAGGTCAGCTTCAACGTAAAGCAGAGTGAGAACAATATTTACGATCTCATTGTAGAGCGGAAGATCTATAAGGAGGACACCGAGGTAGAGGAAATTCTCTTTGATAACCAATACAGTCCCGGAAATCCGGGCGGTGGAGGCGGAGGCGGATACAGACCGAAGCCGATTCCGGTAGGCCCTGTAAGCCCGGGCGGCCCCGGAGAAAAGTTAAAGGATCCGAATAAACCGACAGTACCGAATGTACCGGAGAATCCGGAAAAACCGACACCGAATCCCGGAGAGCCTGTACCGGGAGTTCCGAGTATTCCGGAAAAAATCAGGGAAATTGAAAAGAGAATCGGAGAAATCCTGAATGCCGGTCGTAAGCGTCCTTTAACGCCGGAAGAAAAAGCGGAGCTTAGGAAACTCGGAGAAGTCCTTGGTGAGCTTCGAAAGAAACTGTCCCGAAGAGTAAATACCTCCGATGCTTCGCATATGCTTTGGTATGCCTTCGCTTCGGTAATCAGTTTTCTCTGTCTTGCTTTCTACTGGATTTTGGGTAGGAAAAAGAAGAGAAGATAACGACGCTCGTTAGGAAAGAGAGATTCGGCTATTGCCGTATCTCTCTTTTCTTAGGGCATGCTATAAAGATTGCTGCGATACAAAGTCCGGCACCGAGGAAAAGGTAGGGGAATTCAAAGTAGCCGTTTGTTCCGTATATTTCGAGTATGCCTTTATAGATAGAGCCTACCGTAAGGGTTGCAATTCCGCATTTCCATAGGAAACGGGAATTTGCCGGAAGCGATTTCTTAAGACTGTGCAATAGGAAGCTTGGCAGAGCAAGCCCCAGGAAGGGGATTAAAAAGGCGTAAAGCATATAGTTCGAGTATACACCGTGGGAAAAATACTCGTATATTTGGGCAAAAACAAAGACAAATACGGATAGGAGTAAATACTGAATTGTCTTCTTCATGACTGCTTACCTCCGATATAAAGAATGTCGCTGACGGCTCTTTCCTCGCTGGAATGCCCGTTAGTAGTTGGGGTATTGATTACTTCACCCTTAAAGACCATGGTGGAAGACCCGCCGCCGTCCAGATTGTAGGCATCAAGAGCGCCGAGGCTTTTCATAAAGCTTGCCAGCTCATAAAGACTCAGTCCTGCGCTTTCGCTTGTTCTTCCGTCGGAAACCACAAAGACATAGTGGTTCTTTCCGAGATAGCCGATCGCGGTTCTTGGGTTACTGGCCATAGCCATGCCGACTTCTTCATTTTCCGTAACGGAAATACTGCCGTCTTCCAAGAGTACCGGACCGAAGGAAAATACCTGTAAAGCACCGTTTTCAAGAAGAGTTTCTGCTGAAGTCTCGCCTTCCGTTACAAATTCAAATTCTCCGTTTTTCATGATGGCAAGGGAGTCCCTGTTTCCGGAACTGTTTCGGTAGAGGCTTCCGTTTCGGATGACATAGCCGCTCTGCCTTGCCCCGTAGTAGTCTCCGTTAATCGCGAGGATTGCGTTGTTCTCGCTTGCGATATTGGAAGTGGTTTCCGTGATATTTCTACCGTAGGTATTGCTTGCGAGGGCGGTCTTTAAATAAGAAACATCCGATACGGTGATGTCCGCAACATAAATCGCACTGTCGTACTCCCGATATTCCTTTACGGTTATGGAAACATTGCTGTCGGAATAGTTTCCGATTACGGTTCCGCCTTCCACAGTGGAAGAGGCGGGTTCCAGTTTCTCATTGATTTTAGCTTCTATACTTTCTTTTATCCCGCTTGTTGCTTCGATGTTCGCACTCTCGGCCATGACCGTCTTCATCGGATGCGGGATGACAAAGGTATCGAGGAGTGCATAGCTTGTATAGG
>CAUSIX010000089.1:0-6359 GCA_963531555.1 uncultured Oribacterium sp. | reverse complement strand
GGAGCTGACACAGCTCGGAAAAGAGTGCCACAGTCACTGTGCAATCTTCCATAGAATGGGAGATTGCATTATGCCAAGAGAAGGGGTGTTTTCCAGAGTAATCAAGGGAGGAACCATTAGAGAGGGCGACCCCGTGGAAGTTTTTCCGCCGGATCCGAAGAGAGCGTACACGGCAGCGGTCATCACGCTTTCAGATAGAGCGTCTTCCGGAGAATATGAAGATCGATCCGGGCCGCTCATTCAGGAGTTTCTAACGGGGCAGGGAATGCAAGTGGAAGAGTATCTGCTTCTTCCCGACGGAAGAGAGGCTTTAGAAAAGGCTCTCATTCGTTTAGCGGATCAAAGAGAAATATCTCTCATCATCACTACCGGAGGCACGGGCTTTTCTGAAAGAGACTGCACTCCGGAAGACACAAAAGCCGTGTGCTATAGAGAAGTACCAGTCATTCCGGAAGCCTTTTGGAAGTATTGCTTGACTATTACTAAAAAAGCGATGCTCAGCCGTCAGACCGCGGGAATACGGAAACATTCTTTAATTATCAATCTTCCCGGAAGCCCGAAGGCCTGCAAGGAGAATCTGGAATTTCTTTTTCCGGAGCTCTTTCACGGCATAGGAATCTTACGGGGGACAGAAAAAGAAAATTAGGAGGAAACAAGATGAAGAAGCTTTTAGCAGGAAGTCTTGCACTTATGCTTTCCGTAGCATTAACAGCTTGCGGCGGAGCAAAGAAAGAGGAGACAGCAGCAGAGACAGAGAGCGGGAAAGTGCAGACAGAGAGTAGCAAAGCGGAGACGGAGAGCGCAAAGGAATCGGAAAAGGCGGATGTAAACGGTCAGACTGAAGTGCAGGTCTTTGTTGCGGCTTCTCTTAAAAATGTAATGGAAGAGCTCGGAGCGCAGTATGAGAAGGAAAATCCTTCCGTGAAGCTCGTTTTCCAGGCAGATTCTTCCGGAAAGCTCCTGTCTCAGATTCAGGAGGGCTATGCATGTGATATTTTTTTCTCTGCAGCGCAGAAGCAGATGGATACCTTAGAGGAAGAAGGAAAACTCGTAGAGGGCACAAGAAAGAACGTCGTAAACAATCAACTTTGCGTAATCACAAGAAAGGACAGCGGTACGAAGGTTACTGGCTTAGAGACGCTGAAGGATGCAAAGTCCATTGCCCTTGCGGACGGTACGGTTCCGGTAGGAAGATATACCAGAAAAGCGCTAGTAAGCCTCGGTATCTTACCGGAGGCGGAAGACATTTCCAAAATCAGCACAAAGGAAGTTTCCGAGGCACTGGGCGGTGTAGAGATTTCCGAGCAGTCCAATGTTTCGAAGGTACTTGCCGCGGTAATGGAAGGATCTTCCGAAGTGGGAACAACCTATTATTCCGATACCTACGGGAAAGAAGCGGATATAGAGATTCTGGAAAAGGTTCCCTATGACTTGACCGGCAATGTAATCTATCCCATTTCTCAGGTGGTCAATGATGAAGCAAGTGAAGTGGAAGTTACGGAAGCGAAGAAGTTTATCGATTTTGTTTGCAGCGATGCGGCCAAAGAGACATTTCAGAAGTATTACTTTGATACAAATGTAGAATAGTGCAGGATAAGCTAAAGTGCAGGATATGCTAAAGTTACTAATAATAAGAGAAAGCGGAGCGGAGTTCTGAGGGATGATTTGAAGCAAGTAAAAAGCAATTTACAAGTGAAGCCGGAGTAGAATTACGGAGACGAAAGGAGAAATCCATGATGGAAATGCTACAAAGCTTAGACTGGAGTCCTTTATGGATTTCTCTGAAAACGGCAGTGATAACCACTGTGATTTGTTTCTTTTTAGGGATATTTTTGGCGAGGAAGGTGATGAAGCTCCCGTCCCCTTGGGACAATTTTCTTGACGGCTTACTCACCCTTCCCATGGTCCTTCCCCCGACGGTAGCAGGATTTTTCCTGCTCCTTCTTTTTAGTAAGAGAAGACCCTTCGGCATCTTCCTTTTTGAACATTTTGGTATCAAGGTGGTGCAGTCTTTCTTGGGCTGCGTGGTGGCGGCAACCGTGATTTCTTTACCTCTTATGTACCGAAATGCAAGGTCTGCCTTCACACTCGTTCCGAAGGACTTGGTTTATGCCGGGCGTACGCTCGGGATGAGCGAGTTTTCCATTTTTTGGAAAATCATTGTACCGCTCTCTGCCCCCGGTATCTTTTCCGGAACGGTTTTAAGCTTTGCAAGAGCGCTTGGAGAATATGGGGCGACTTCCATGCTTGCGGGAAATATTCCGGGGAAGACCGCGACCATTTCTCAAAGAATCGCTCTCGTTATGCAGGACCAGGACTATGCGACCGCAGGCTTTTGGGTAATGATTGTTCTCCTTCTGTCCTTCGGGATTTTAACGCTCTATCAATTTGCAACAGAAGAAAAGCAGTTCCGGCGTTAGATATCAATTTATAAATAGAGAAATAAGGGAAACAATATAGGAAGTAGAATAAAAAAGTCAGTTATCTGACACAGAATAGAGGCATCTTGGCACTCGGATTTAGTTCACGTGGAAAGCCTGGAAGCAAGTCGTATAAAGGATAGAATAGATAAAATGGCATGCAGGGTTTCGATTAAAAAGAATATGGGGAGCTTTTCTCTGGATATGCATTTTCAGACAGAGGCAAAGAGGCTCGGGATTCTCGGAGAATCCGGAGCAGGAAAGTCCATGTGCCTAAAGGCGATTGCCGGAATTCTTAAGCCCGATGAAGGAGAGATTTATATCGGCGAGAACTGTGTATTTTCCAAGGAAAAAAAGCGGAATCTTCCGCCGCAAAAGAGGAAGGTGGGCTATCTTTTTCAGTCCTACGCACTTTTCCCGCATATGAGCGTTTGGGAGAACCTTTCCGTTGCCCTTAAGGGGAGCAAAGAGGAAAAAGAAGAGAAAATCAGTTCTATCTTAGAAAAAATGGAACTAAAGGGCATGGAAAAACGCCTTCCCGGAAGGCTATCCGGCGGGCAGCAGCAGAGAGCGGCTCTTGCGAGGATTCTGGTGGGAGAACCGGAAATCATCCTTCTTGACGAGCCTTTTTCCGCACTGGACTTTTCTCTTCGGGACCGGATGCAGGAGGAACTCATGCGACATTTGGAGGACTTCGAAGGAAGCTGCATTATGGTTTCCCATTCGAGGGACGAGCTCTATCGCTTTTCCGAAGAGCTTTTGATTGTGGAAAAGGGCAAAATACTCTGCCAAGGAGAAACGAAGAGCCTCTTCAAAAATCCGGGGAAGAGAGCGGCAGCAGCTTTGACAGGCTGTAAAAACATTTCCCAAGCGGAAAAAAAAGGAGAAGATCGTATTTTTGCTTCCGACTGGGGGATAGAGCTTCAAATCGATGGGGAAATCCCGGACAGACTTTCTTCTTTGGGCTATCGCGCTCATGATTTTACCCCCGTGTTTTCCGAGGAAGAGCGAGGCCCGAACTGTATTCCGGTTCGCTTGGAGAGCATTGCGGATTATCCCTTTGAAAAGAACTTTTATTTTCAGGCAAAAGAGGGTAGAGGAAGAATTGTCTTTATGGGACAGAGGGAGTCTTTTGCAAAATGGGAGCAGCTTGGAACGCCAAAGTATCTGAAAGTGGATACAGAGAAACTCCTTCTCTTAGAAGACTAAATTTTTGGAAGGATTGTAAAAATCAAAAATCGGAGATTTAATTTTTACAGAGAAGATAGAGTTTGAAATAAGACTTGCAGCGAAAGTGCAGGACGAGGAGAAAAATGGGAGAGTTTACGCATTTTGATGATAAGGGGAATGCCCGTATGGTCGATGTTTCCGAAAAGGACGACACGGAGAGAGTAGCCGTCGCAGTGGGCAGCATTTTCCTAAATGAAGAAGCCATGCAGGCGGTTCTTGGGAAGAAAATCAAAAAAGGAGATGTTTTTACCGTGGCGCAGGTTGCGGGAATCATGGGAGCGAAACGCTGCTCGGATCTGATTCCGCTCTGCCATATTTTACCGCTTCACGGAGCAAAGATTGAGTTTAGCGTAGACGAGAAGCGGGGGGGAATCAAAGTTATTTCCACGATGAAAACACTGGGGAAAACCGGGGTGGAGATGGAAGCGCTTACGGGAGCAAGTATCGCTCTACTCTGCATTTATGATATGTGTAAAGCGATTGATAAGCGCATGCATATTGAAGCGGTGCATTTGCTGGAGAAAAAAGGCGGAAAAAGCGGAGATTTTTCTTATGAGGAAGGAAAAAACGGAGATTTTCGTTATGAGTAAGGATAAAATATAGCTAAGAGAAAAGGGATAGCGTGAGCGACAAGCGGGAAAAATAGCCCTAAAAGGAGGACAAAATGATTTATTTAGATAATGCGGCAACAACAGCCTTGTCGGAGTCGGCAAGAAATGCCATGGAGCCCTATTTTTCCACTTACTATGGAAACCCTTCTTCCATTTACCGATTCGGGCAAGAAGCAAGGAAAGCAGTAGAGGAGAGCCGGAAAAGCATTGCGGCTCTTCTTCGCGTTTCTCCCCGGGAAATCTATTTTACCGGAGGCGGAACGGAGAGTGATAACTGGGCGATTTCTTCTGTGGTGCTGGAGAGTGCGTTAAAAAAGGAGAAGAGTGCGCATCTCATCACAAGTACCATAGAGCACCCTGCCGTCCTACGAACTTGTGCCTTTTTCGAAAGTTTGGGAGTAAAAGTAAGCCGGATTCCGGTGGATCAAAAGGGATTCCTTGATTTAGGAGCCTTGGAACGAGCTTTACAGAAAGAAAGCTCTTTACAGGAAGAAAGCTCTCTAAGAGAAAGAGAGGAGCATTCCTTCCCTTCGAAGAGCGGGGAAGAAGCAAAAAAGGGGGCTTCCCACTGCCTTGTCTCCGTTATGGCGGCAAACAATGAAATCGGAACGATAGAAAATCTAAAGGAGATCGGGAGGCTTGCGAAAGAGTACGGCGCAGTTTTCCACACCGATGCGGTTCAGGCTTTCGGGCAGATTCCGCTCGATATAGAGGAAATGCGGATAGACCTTCTCTCTGCAAGCAGCCATAAAATCCACGGACCGAAGGGAGTGGGACTCCTGTATATCCGAAAAGGTCTGAAGCTTCCCTCCTTTTTACACGGCGGGGCACAGGAGAGAGGACTTCGTGCCGGTACGGAAAATGTAGCAGGAATAGTCGGTTTTGCGGCAGCGGCAAAAGAAGCCTTTTCCTCGATGGAAGAGAGAGGAAGAAAGAAAGCAGCGTTGCGAGACTTATTTTTTAAAAGGCTTATGGAGGAAATCCCGGGAGCAAAAATCAGCGGTGTGAATCCACCGGAAGACGAGGGAAGAGATAGCTCTAAGGATAAGTTCTTCCTCTCTTATGAAACAGGAAAGAGTGTAGAAGAAGGCATATTGAAAGAGGCAAAAACACAAAATGAGCGGAACAACTATCTTTCCTTGCTGCATCATCGTCTCCCCGGAAATGTCCATATCTGCCTTCCCGGAGTAGAGGGTGAGAGCGTTCTGCTCCTTCTTGATCAAAAAGGAATCTGTGCAAGCAGCGGTTCAGCCTGTGCAAGCGGTTCTTTAGAGCCGAGCCATGTACTTCTTGCAATCGGAAAGAGTCATGAAGAGGCATACTCCGGACTGCGCTTAAGCCTCGAAGAGACACTCACGGAGGAAGAATTGGAATATACGGTTGAAGCGATCAAAGAGGCAGTGGAGAAATTGAGTGGGTAAGAGAAGATAAAAAGTAAAGAATATAAAGAAAGTATGAAATGTAAAGAAAGTAATGCAAAAAATAAAAAAGCCCCTATAATAAAAATAAAATCAAAGTAAAGTGTAAACGACATACGTAGCCTTGCGAACAAGTACGCAGAAAATGTGTTGGCAAGCTTTAGAGAAAGGGCATATATGGAAGTGGCAAAGATTTCGAGTAAAGGACAAATTACAATTCCGATATCGGTCAGAAACAAACTTAAGCTAAAGAGCGGAGATAAACTTGTAATTATGGAAGAAAATGGAAGATTTTACTTTGAGAATTCCGCAATGCTGGCCTTTAAAAGAGTAGAAGAAGAATTCAGAGGAGTAGCTGAGAAAGCGGGTTATTATAAGGAGGAAGATTTACAAAGCTTCGCTCAGGAGATAAGAAAGGAACGGAGGCGAAAATAAAATGAGAATCATGCTGGATACCAATATTCTGATATCCGTGATTTTCTTCCCCTCTAATCAAACCAGAAACTTAATTAAAAGAATCACGGAGCAGAATGAAATAGTGATTTGTGATTATGTTATAGAAGAGTTAAGTCTTGTAATTGAAAGACTAACTATTAATAGTCAAGCATAAGATTAAGATTTTTAAAATAAAATACGGAAACGTATTTTAGATAGATTAGTACATTGAAAACTGTATGACG
>CAUSIX010000088.1:0-6392 GCA_963531555.1 uncultured Oribacterium sp. | reverse complement strand
AATTTTCATTCTGTAGCGTTTTAAATAGGGCGTCATTTTATTTTCTTCTATCTTAGGATTCATAATCATATCTCCATAAAGACCGCTTTTCCGTAACGGTAAACCGGATGATTTCCCCCATCCGATACATCAAAGATATCCCCTGAGAAAGGCTTCTTAAAACAGGAACCGGCTTGAAAGCTAAAAAAGTCTTTTTTTCTTCTTTGTTCTTTGGCATAGCTTTCAGAGTATATAAAACCGGAGCGCTTTTGGAGTAGATAAGCCGCATCTTCCAAGATACTCTCCAGGTCTTCCTCCGCTTTGGCCATAGCAGAAGATAGAAGCAAATAACTACTTTCTTTTGTCTTTTTTATCGGAGAATCGACTCTGGCGGAAGATAAATCATCTTCTTTACCTTTTCCGCCTAATTTGATTTTTTCTGCCATTTCCTCTACAAGGGCTCCTGTTGTAATGCTGAACTTTCCCTTTCCTGATGCTCTTTTTCCTCCGATTCCGACATAGGAAAGAGATTCCAGTAAATCTATAAGGAAATCTTCTACGTCCTTATCTTCTGTAGAAAAAATACAGTAAAGTCCCGCATCCTCAGCAAATTGGAATTGTTCCACTCGATAAGGCAGGTTGTCCTCATCCTCTAAGATACGAACCATTTCCTGACTGAAGAAAGAACCGAAGTTTTGTTTCTCAAGCTCTTCCAAAGGGTCTAGCTTACCTTCTAAATAGTCGAAAAGCGAGTCTATGGAAAGGTACTTTAACTTTTTGTAGGCTTTTTTAAGGATAGAATGTTCCTTCTCTCTCCCCTCTTCCTCTCCCCTTTCTACCGGGCACATAGGTTTGGGTATAAAGTAGCAATATTCCTTCTTTCCTATACTTCCTTCTTGCTTCACGGAAAAAGGGAAGGCATCGGTAAATAGTAGCTTTTCTTCTTTAACATACTCTAAAAGAAGCTTTTCTTTCCCTTTTTTCATTGCTTCCAGAAAAAGAGCGGAAAACAGGGTGTCGGCAGAAAAGCACATCTCCCCATCTTCCAACTTACTTTTCCCAAAGTGCACCGGAGTGGAAAAGCTAAATCGTATAATGCTATGATTCATTTTCCTCCTCCAATGCTATTAATTGATTGTTTAATTGATCTGCAAATTTATCCAAAGCCTCGTCTCCGTAAACCAAGCCGGCACTTAAGTTGCAAAACCGCACTTGGCCATATCCTCTGGTTCCGCTTCCTCCAAGATAGTCCAATTCTAAAAGCTTCATGCCGTCAATAAGACTTTGGAAGTCTTTCAGAATCCACTCTTCCTCTGTCCCTTGATAATATTCCGCGTGCTTCTCCTTCTCTCTGTCTGTTGTATCTTTTAATTCATAAAGTAATTTCAAGTTAAACTGCGTTCCGGGAATTACTCTTTCTAATTGTCTTGGATTTGCCACAGCGGTAAGTCTATTAATACTATTTTCAAATTTTACCTCTACCGGGCTTTCCAGACTATCCTGCTCCGCCAAGAACAAATCGGAAAATATCAATCTGCCTACACGAACATTTCCATTTTTAGCAGAACCGAAAAGCCTTAAGATTCCCTCTTCATCTTCATCCATATTTCCGCTTATTTTTTGATTTCTTTGTCTTGCCAAGAGACTTCTCATCTTTCCCTTTAGGCTGCTTCCGGGAATCATGGGGTGATTGTCTCTACTGTTTCTTACTACCGGAGAGTCCAACGCTCCAATAGCCGCAAAACTGGAAGAACCTCCAATATGAAGCCCTGTAACCACTTCCAGCTTTCCTTCAATTAAAATCTTTCCGTACATAATATTCTCCTTTATCCCCATAACGGGATGTATTATCCTGATTTTATCAGTCCATCGATATGTAAATCTGCCGTCTGTATCTTCACACTCTAGTGGTAAAGCAGCTTTTAACTGTCTTTTCCTCCGTAAAAACGCTGAAATGCAACCAAGGATTCCATATATTTATGAAGCAGTAAGAAGCGTTCTTTTTCACCTACCTTCCGTAGGGTCTCCGGCATTTCTTTATTTGTCTCTGAAGAAGCTTCTAAAATACCCTTTAAATTCATAAACAAAGAGGATCGAAGAAAGAATTTTTTGACTTTCTCTTCTCTTCCTGCCGCATAGTAGCAATGCATAGTAATCTCTCTGATTTTGCTCCTTACTTCCGAAGGTAAATCTCCGGAGTATTTCGCTCTTTGTACTACGTTGAAAATATCTGATATATTGGCCAAAATATTCCTGATTTGGGAGGTGGTAATCATGGCATTTTCAGCCTGTAATGCTTGAATTACTTTCTCAGCGTGGTCTAAGTAATTCTCCTCCGTAATCCAGAATACTGCTTCTTTCTCCTCTTCCTTAGAAAAAGAAGCACTCCTGTTAAAGTTTCCGCCTCGGTTCCCTGCAAAGTTGGAAGGCTTCTTATATCCTCCTCCGCCATATCCACCGGTACTTTTATACTCCATGTTGTTCCCTCCTCCTGAATATTCTTTTTGTTTAAAGCTCTCTGAACTTTTCTTTTTAGCGTCTATCGCCTTCCAATCAATATCCTTCATTTCCCCTCTGATACTTGAAAGATCCATATCTATTCTCCTTTTTCTTCCGCTTATTTTATTTCTTTTTCCGGCATCTTTTTTAAGACTTTTCACCACTTTCTATCATCGGTATCCTTTATTTTTTAGCTTTTTTGCTCTCGTTCTCTAATCAAATATACATAAAGATAAATCGCAAGAATCAGTTCATTTCTTTCTTTTTCCCGAGGAGCCCAGGTATAGATTGCATGAGCAAAGTCTTTATACAAGCTTTGCATACTTTCTCCCTTATCTTTTGGCTCCATACGGGAAAGGTAGTAGGCTAGTTTGGCTCGATTAAATCCTTTTCCATTCCTGTCTCGAGCCTCTCTAAGCATTTCCAAGAGCCGATACAAAAATACCTTTCCATAATCGTTAGTACTCCGGAAGAAACGCTCAATCTTCTCATACTTCTCTCCCAGTACTGTATTTCTAAATTGCGTAAAGGAATAGCTTTCTTTCTCTTCAAAAAGACAGATTCCATTCTTTTTCTCTAAATTATGCGTTTTCGGATTTGTCCATTCTACTCGCTTTGCACTGTCTTCCAATTCTCCGGTTTCCACTGCCATCCTGTGAATAGGAAAGCTTGGAGAATAAAATCCTATGCCGGCGGAAAAATGTAATTTTCCTCCGGTAAATCTTCTGAAGGCTTCCTGTAAGTCCAAAGCAACGTCAATGACATCATTCCATGCTCCCACCAGAAAGACATCATCTCCCCCGGAATATACCACGGCACTGCTTCTTGTCTCTTGTTTCTGTACCGGCTGATTCTCTTTATCCTCTTTTCGAAAACCTTCATCGAAAAAAGTTTTGGAGTTGTTTGTTTCCTTTTTCTCTTCCTCTCTACCATTAGAATTTTTTCCAAATTCTTCAACTTTCTTATAAAAATGGTAGAGTTCTTTCTCTGATTCTGAATGTTCTCTTCCTTTATCCCCTTGAATTACCTTCTTAAGATAAAGCTTAAAGAAAAGAGATAATTGCCTGGACAGGGTGGAGGTTCTGGATAATGTGTTAAACCGACCTCCCAGTTCCGGATTTCGGAATCCGCTTACAAAGCTTGCTCCCAAATCATCCACATCCGCTCTCAGTACCGATAGTCTTTCTATCCCCTTGGCACTCTTGGCAAGGCTTTGGAAGGTTACCGTCTTAGTCTCTTCATCTAATTCCTCCGACTCTGCATAGTCCGCTATCCAAAGCTTGGTGCTAAGCTTATTTCCCGTCTTATACTCATTTTTGATATAGGAACGAACATAGGCTTCTTCTTTCATCCACTTGATTAGCTCTTTTTCTTCCTCTACCAGAAGAAGTCTGTTGGAAGGCAGGGGTAAATACTGCTCTTTTTTCAATTTCATGTTTGCTTTAGCATTTTCCAATTTTTCCTGATCCAAGATGATAAAACTGTTCTTCTTCTCCTGAAAAAGGGCTTTTGCAAAGCTCTCTAAGGCTCGACAAATGGGGCAAGCCTCTCCTCTATGATTGGGAAGGGTCTCCACATTTTCCATACGATGGCAGATACTACATTCCCTTCCACCTGAGGTCTTCCCTTGATTTAAGCTTAAAATATCTTTTACTGTATATCTGGCTCTCTTTTGTTTACTAATTTCCTTGGAAACCCTACGATAAAGTGCTGCATAGGACTCTGTATTACCGGCATCCTTATTACAGAGAACATTGGCAGAACATTCCGCATAGCCGTCTGCCATAAAAAGGGAAATATCAAATTTTTTCAAAAACCACTGATTCAGTTCTTCCTTAAAGGACTTTAAGCTTGTCTTTATTTTTTCCGTATTGGGAAGAAGCAGGTAGGCATGCCCTCCCCCCTGATACAGTAAAGATGCTCTGGACAAACTAAGCCGTTCCAAAAGCTCATCCATCACATGCTCCATCATAATTTCCAGATAAAAGCTTCTGGCTCTTAAGCCCTTTAAAGCGCCTTTACTACTGATGGTGTAAATAAAGGACTGAATTCCGGACACATCCATGGAATACAAAAGAAAGGAAGGGGTACCCCAAGCCTCCTCTACCTGTTCAAATACATAAGATTTATAATCGGAAATATTCTTTTCTTCCAAGTATTGGAATAAACACTCAGAAAATGCCGCTGTAAGCTTTAAATGGTCATAAAGAGAAATATCCTCCTGCTCCTGCACCGCCGTAGAAGAAGGAATAAAGGATAAATTTGCTTCCAGTAAGGACAAAAGAGAGGAAATGTATTCTTCCCTAATTTCCATACCTCTTAAGTTGTCTCGAAGATTTCTTGTGACTTCTGTATAGAAAATTTCATTATTTTCTCTTTGACAAGCTGCTCTGTTTTCCGGATAGGCAATAGGATTCTCCGGATTTAAAATTTGTCGAACAAAATGCCATTTTCCTTCTTCCTCATTATCTTTACTCACACCATTAAAGACCTTAAACACGGACGCCAAAGGAACAGAGCTATCAAAACAGAATTGCTCTTCTCCTTCGTTTTCCTTATCTCTTCTGTCTGCTGCGGAGGCCATATTATCTGCAATATAGCTTAGATAGGCTAAAGAATCCGGAGCTAAATCCTTTGCTCTCTTCAATGCGGTTCCATGATGATAGCGTATGCAATTCAGGATTTCCGTTTCTTCCGCCCAGTGAATGGCATCGTCCTTAGTTCTTCCATCTCCTTCCGGGTTAGAATTGCCTTCAAGAGAGGCGATAAAATCTCCTCCGATTTTACTGTGGATTCCTCCCTCACCCCCGGCTCGTTGCACTGCTTTTCCGATGTCATGCAAGAGACTTCCATATATTAGTTGGACTTGTCGCTTTTCCATACTCATTCCTCTCTATTGGTTTTTATTTTTTTGATATAGCTGTTTTTCCTCCGGATTTCAGCTATATATATTTCCTTTGAAATTTTACTTTAGGATTTTTCTTTAGGATTTTCTCTTTTATAGTCATTCTCTTCCAGAAGCTTTAAGGCTCCCATTCCTAAAGCCGTCTTTATGCCCACACCGGAATATTCTCCAAAACGAAATAAAAATCTGGCAAAATTACATAAAGCCTGTGTTCCCTTCATTTTCAAAGTCAGTGTTCCGGTAAATGCAGGAAGCTTATGCCCTTCCAAATAAAAGACAGTACTGCGTAAATGATACTGACTTACCAAAGCGTCCTCTACCAAGGCATTCAAAGTTTCCTCATCCTCGCCCTCTTCCCCAAAGCCTGCCTCATCATACTTATGCATGAGATTTTTGAATAAAAGACGTAAATCAGGATAATGGATATAGTTTCCGTTTTGCTTAAAACAGGTCGGGCTTGAAAATTGCAGGGAAATATAAGGATTCGCCTTTTCTGTATAAAAGGCGGAGGTCAGCTTTTGAAAGGGAAATTCCTCATAATTTTTTTCCACGATTCTCCCATGAATTCCCTGCTTTTTCAGGGTGAATTCCTGTACGGAAAGAAGGCAATTCTTTAAAATACCTTCTACCATTCCTTCTGTAAATGCAGTCACCACCCAATAATTCCCCTCTTTGGAAAGCTCCAAATGCTGGGTATAGGAATGTAGTCCTCCACTATGAAGCTTTTCCGCTAAATCTGTCTCGATTAATTCCATTAAAAGCCCATGAAAAAGAGAGGACATGCCGATAGATAACCTTTCCTCTGTTTCCAATTTCATCCGTAATCGTGCCAGTACCATCTTTTTCTCCTAAGCCCCCTAATTTCCAATGAATTCATTTATATGTTTGTGCTTATTTGTTGATATTCACGAGTATAAACCAGACTTATCTTTTTATCTATTATGTAATTTTAATATAATTTACGCTCTTAAGTTTTTTCTTTATCATCCAACAAAAGCTCTACTCTTTT
>CAUSIX010000087.1:0-6434 GCA_963531555.1 uncultured Oribacterium sp. | reverse complement strand
CAAAAATATCCAAGCAGGACATGGATGCCTTAAGTAATGTTACCTCCTATATCCATGACCATTTTAACTCGGCACTGCCGCTGGATACCCTTTCACGAATCGCCTGTATGGGTACAACAAAGTTAAAGACCTCTTTTAAGCATGTCTATCAACGCACTGTTTCTGAGTACATCCAAGAGCGACGTATGAGCCACGCGGAAATGCTGCTAGCTTCTACAGATCTTACAGTAGACCAGGTAGCTTCGGCTGTCGGGTATTCCAATGCCGGAAGATTTGCGGTAAAATTTAAAAATAATACAGGACTCTTTCCGTCGGAATATCGTAAAATGGCACGGAGGAAATAAGGCAGAATATTTTCCATTTATACCATTTTTGTTATCCTAAAGCTTGCAAAAGTTATTTATTACAGATTAGTAAAATAGCTTAAACAGATTAGGGAAACAGCTTAAACGAGGAGATATATGAAAACAATCAGGAAAAGCATGAAAATATGTATCGCTCTGGGTATCCTATTCGGTCTTATTCTTCTATTTATTAAGCTAAGGCTTAAGCTTAGTGAAGAAGAAACCTTGCGCATTTACATTTCTTTATCGATTGCAGTGCTACTCATCAGCGTTATTATAAATCTGTCCTATAATTTTGTTTACGCAAGGAAAATCAACGCCCTTACCCCTTTACTCGGCGAGGCAAAATATGATGAATACCTGGAAAAGATAATGGCGATTCGGGACAAGGTGAAATCCAAGCATCTTAGGGCTATTGCCGAGCTGAATCGTACTGCGGCATTGACCGGAAAAAAAGAATATGGTGCTGCGGTGGAAATTCTAAAGGAATTGGCGCCGAGGGTAAAGAAAATGCCTTCTGTAGAGATGGTGAGAAGGCTGAATCTCTGCTTAAACTATTTTTACTTAAAGGAATACAAGGAGGCGGAGACTCTTTATAAAGACAGCGAAGCGCTTTTCAGAAAATACAAAGAGAATGCGTTCTATAAAAAGAACTTTACCATTCTGGATATGTTTCTAGATTTATGCTGCTATGGGAAAAAAGAGGGCATGGCAGAGCGGATTCAGGAAGCAAGAAAGTTGTATCCGGAAAAGCAATTGCAAGAAGATTTTGATTATCTGGAGGAACTTTTAGAAGAACGGTAGAATAAAAGGAAGGTAGAAGGGAAAGATAGTCTCAAAGGAAAGAACGGTAGAAGGGAAAGATAGTCTACAAGGAAAAAATGGCAGAAATGAAAATCGACTTAATGGAGAGATAGGTGCAAGGGATGGAATTTATTCAGGACGAAGTTCTTAGGATGACATGGCTAAGCCGTTTATTGCGTTTAGCTTTAGAGAAGTTGGGGTTGAATGTGGACAGTCGTATCGGGGGCAGTCTGCACTTCTTTTTGTATGACTGTATAAAAATCACGATTTTGCTATGTGTGCTGATTTTTGCGATTTCTTTTCTACAAAGCTTCTTTCCGCCGGAAAGAACGAAGAAGATACTGGGGAAATTTCGGGGGCTTTCTGCCAATCTGGTAGCCGCTCTTTTGGGGACGGTTACTCCCTTTTGTTCTTGTTCTTCCATTCCGATTTTTATGGGATTTACGGCAGCAGGGCTTCCTTTGGGGGTGTCTTTTTCTTTCCTGATTTCTTCTCCCATGGTGGACTTGGGGAGTTTAGTATTGCTAAGCGGTATATTTGGGATAAGGATTGCTTTTGTCTATGTCCTTTTAGGGCTTTGCCTGGCAGTTATAGGAGGAACTGTGATTGAGCATTTAGGCATGGAAAATGAAGTGGAGGACATTCTTCGAGGGGTATCGGCTGTAGAGCAGGACATTCCCACATTATCCTTAAAAGAGCGTCTTTCTTATGCCAAAGAGCAAGTGAAAACGACTTTTCGAAAGGTCATTCTTTATATTCTAGTGGGCGTGGGAATCGGCTCTTTGATTCACAACTGGATTCCTAAAGCCTGGGTGCTCTCTTTACTGGGTGCAAAGAATCCCTTTGGCGTAATCCTGGCAACCTTAGTGGGGATTCCCATGTATGCGGATATTTTCGGAACCATTCCCATAGCGGAATCTCTCCTCTTAAAGGGTGCGGAGCTCGGGACGGTGCTTTCCTTTATGATGGGAGTGACAACGCTGTCCCTTCCTTCTATGATTATGCTTCGGAAGGTGATTAAACCGAAGCTTTTGGGAATTTTTATAGGGATATGCGTCATTGGCATTATCTTGATCGGCTATCTGTTTAATGCGTTGCAGACGGTACTTCCGGTATAAATTAGAAGAAATAAGGCAAATGAAGAAGTCAATGAAAAAGCAGATATTTGCAGAAGAATGAAGCGGTAAGAAATGCAAACCGGAAATTAGAAAAAGATGCATTGATACTTTTTTTCTTAGGAGGAATAATGGAAAAGAAGAAGTTATTTGTTTTAACAGGCTTTTTGGGAGCAGGAAAAACCAGCTTCCTACAGCATGTTTTGGAGGCATTTTCCGATAAAAAGCTTGCGGTGATTCAAAATGAATTTGGAAAAATCGGGATTGACGGAAGCATTCTGCAAAGACAGGGGATACAGATCAAAGAAATCAATCGGGGATCTATTTTTTGTTCCTGTCTACAGTTGTCTTTTGTGGAAGCCTTGGCGGAGCTTGCGAAGAGCGATGCGGAGTTTCTTTTTGTGGAAAGCTCAGGGCTCGCGGATCCGTCCAATATCATGGATATTTTAGAGAGTGTGAAGGTGCTGGCAGAGGATGTGTATGATTTTCAGGGGGTAATCTGCCTGATTGACGGCGTGCATTTTCCAAAGCAGGTGAAGGATACGGAAACGGTGGACAGGCAGTTAAAGCATTGTGATGTTGCCATCATCAATAAAATAGATTTGATTTCAGAAGAGCAATACAAAAAAGTCTTTTCCTTGGTTCGGGAAGTGAATCCCCATTGCAAAGTCTTATCCTGCGCCCATGGTCAGGCGGACTTAAGCTTTATGAAAGAAGCTTTTCTACAGGGGGATTGGGCATTTTCAGAGGAAAGCTTAAATACGGTGGACAACAAGCCGAAGACGATTTCCTTGCTTTGCTCCGAAAATGTGGAAAAGGGGAGATTTCAACAATTTCTGCAAGCGGTTCTGCCGGAATGCTATCGAATCAAGGGCTTCTTCCTTTTAGACCGGAGCTGGACGCAGGTGGATGTGGTGGAAGAATTAATCGACTATAATCCCTGCCCTGAGAAGGCGGTTTCCGAGCTGGTATTCTTGTCCAAGGTGGGACCGAAGGTGATTCGGAGCATTGATGAGGCTTGGAAAAAATATATGGACTCTCCCATGAAATTAAAGAATTAGGCGAGCGGGAATCAGGGAGAGAATAGAAAAAAGCAGAAAAGGAATTCAGCGAGGAGTGAATATGGAAATCAAGGTCATCGGTGCAGGATGTAAAGAATGTGATACGCTCTATCAAAATGTAGAAGAGGCGATAAAGGAGTTGGGAAAGGATGCCAAAATCGAGAAAGTAGAGGAGTTAATCGAGATTGTAAAGCTTGGAGTACTCAGTGCGCCATCTCTCATGATTGACGGGAAACTGGTCGTAAGCGGACGGGTCCCCGGAGTCGGAGAATTAAAAAAGCTATTGTCTTAAAGGAAGGAGAAGCGTGGTGCAAAAGGTAAAAACTGTAGCCATTGTCAGTCTCTCCAGTGGTGTTCTGGGAGAAGACTTTGTGCAGCATGAAGTAAAAATAGGCCTGGAACGCCTACGCCGTTTTGGGTTGGAAGTGAAATTCATGGAAAATGCCTTGAAAGGCTTAGACTATCTGAAAGAGCATCCGGAAAAGAGGGCAGAGGATCTCTTACAGGCTTTTTCCGACGATTCGATAGATATGATTTTATGTGCCATAGGGGGAGAGGATACTTATCGCCTACTTCCCTATCTTTTTGAAGAGGGACAATTGGAAAAGGTCGTAAAGCAAAAGATTTTCCTTGGCTTTTCCGATACCACGATGAATCACTTGATGCTGCATAAATTGGGGATTAAGAGCTTTTACGGGCAGGCTTTTATTCCGGATATTTGCGAATTGGAAGAGGAAATGTTGCCCTACAGCGAAAAATACTTTTTGGAACTGATTCAAAGCGGAAGCATTCGTTCTATTGAACCGAGTCCGGTTTGGTATGAGGAACGGACAGATTTTGGACCGAAAGCCATAGGAACAAAACGAGTTAGCCATGAGAATGAAGGCTTTTTGCTCTTACAGGGAAAGCCTGTTTTTCAAGGAGAAATCTTAGGGGGCTGTATAGATACCCTCTATGATATCTTTGACACAACGAGACACGAGGATTCTGTTAGCTTATGTAAAAAGTATGCGTTATTCCCGGATTTGGAAGACTGGAAAGGGAAGATTCTTTTGCTGGAAAGTAGCGAGAATCAGCCCCATCCGGAGAAGTATCGGAAAATGCTCAAAGCTTTAAAGCAAAGCGGTATTTTCGAAGTCCTTAGTGGTGTGCTGGTGGGTAAGCCGATGGATGAGCGTTATGCCAAAGAGTATCAGGAAATTCTTCCGGAAGTGATTGATAACCCCTCTCTTCCCATTGTCTTTAATCTGAATGTGGGGCATGCCACCCCCAGAGCGATTGTTCCCTTTGGCATTATGGCGAAGGTGGATGTGTCGGCACAAAGAATCAGCTTTTCGAGAGAGTAAGACCGGATTTTGACGAAACAGGAAGGGGAAAGCAAGACACAAATTTTTCACAACTGAATTAGCACTCAACTGTTGACAGTGCTAACAATTTGAGTATAATCATAATCAAGCAGAGGAACAGAGAAGACCGCAAGGACTTTAAAGGTTCTCAGAGTGATGAAGATTCTTCCCCTTGCTGAAAACAATGACGAAAAGTCAGAAGTGAAATAAAGAGTATAAGGAGGAAAAAGATATGTTAGCACCTAGCATTTTTGGAGAGAATTTATTTGATGATTGGTTTGATTTTCCAAGTTTCGGAGGTCTTGGCAGAGTAGAAAATAAGCTTTACGGAGACCGTGCAGGAAGATTGATGAAGACGGATGTTCATGAAAAGGACGGACAGTACGATATGGATATCGACCTTCCGGGCTTTAAGAAAGAGGATATCAAGGTAGAGCTTCATGACGGCTATCTTCAGGTCAGTGCCGTGAAGGGCTTAAATGAAGAAGAGAAGGATGAGAAAGGTAAACTCATTCGTCAGGAGCGTTACTCCGGCTCTATGCAGAGAAGCTTTTATGTTGGTGACAGCATTAAGCAGGAAGATGTGAAAGCAAAGTTTGAACAGGGTGTTCTGAAGCTTTCCTTCCCGAAGGAAGGGGAGAAGAAGCTTCCGGAAAAGCAACCGATTATGATTGAAGGTTAAAAAACGGGGCTGTTTTGAATGTGAAGCCCCCCGAAAGTTAGACTTTTTAAGCGTAGCAGTTTTATGGCTGCTACGCTGTTTTTATGCCCAAAATGCAGAAAAGGAATGCCTCCTAATTGCCGTACTCCGGTTTGGAAACGTCGTCGCTCCGAATTTTTCCTTGCTTATAGAGATAGTAGAGAACACAAAACATCGGAATGATGCAAATGTAGGAGAGGATGGTGATAAGATTGTTGTTGAAATTTGTATCCAAAGCAGGAGGCAAGCTTCCGCTTAGATTGTTGACGGCATGGGCTAGTACAACGTAGAAAAGCCTTCGGGTTTTTTTCATATAATAGCCTAAAATAATTCCCATCATAGCAGTGTATACAGCCTGAATAAAGTTACCGTGCCAAATTCCGAACATCACACCGGAAAGAAGAAGGGGAAACCAAGGAATATCCGTGGCTTCTTCAAAGCTACGGAAAACAACGCCTCTGAATAATATTTCTTCCACAAGAGGACCGATGGCAACAATAGCTAAGAAAGTCCAGATATACGAGCCGCTTTCCAAATCATCATACATACCGGAAAAAGCCTCGGCTTGTTCTCCCAAAGAAGAGGACATTGTAGCAAGAAAATCGACAAAGTTAAGCCAAATGGTAGATAGTCCGCCTGCACCAAAACCGATTATTACGGAAAATAATAAGCCTTTCCACAAAGAAATCTTCGTTTCCGCTTTTTTCACCGGAAAGACCTTCCGATAGAAAATATAAAAGATAACGGATAAACATGTTGCCAGAAAGGCATCCAAAAAAGCAGGGTTGTTGTTCACCCAATCAAAGGGAATACGCAGCAGATCTAAAACAAAGAAGAGTGCTTCCGTAATACCATTTCCGATAATGTCGTAGCTCACTATTGCCAAAAAAGGCAGAAAAAAGAAGAGTAGTTTTTTCTTGCTTAATAAACCGTTTTCCATTTTTATCCCCCTACATCTATATAATTAAAGAACTTTTTTTCTATCGACTCAGTCGGTATTTTTATTAGGAAAATACTATAATTCGTTTTTGGCTGTTGTACAAGAAGATTTCTTCTTTGCTCGG
>CAUSIX010000086.1:0-6485 GCA_963531555.1 uncultured Oribacterium sp. | reverse complement strand
GAAGAAAACACAAGGAGGTATTCTTATGAAAAAATCAGCTTTGTCCATTCTACAGCAGATTCGACGGAGCGTGGGGTCGGTCTTTCTAGTTCTACTCGGCATAATTTTCCTGACAGGTCTTCTGCCGTCCAGCCTGCAAAAAGTTTATGCGGAGGAAAACTGCCTCTATCTGGATGAAGAGAACGGAGATGATACTTTAGACGGTAAAGAGGAAGGAAGCGCCGTCCAAAGCTTTGCCAAAGCAAAGGAACTCGCTAGGGAAGACCAAAGCATCCGTACCATCTATGTCTTAAGCACCGTGCACATTTCCGGCGATATCACGCTGAACGGAACTCGTGCTATCTTAAAGCGTGCTCCCTCTTTTACCGAATACTTATTGACTATTGACAGTGGCAGTGATGCCGTATTGCATGACATTACCGTTGACGGCGGAGGAAAGGAAGGGCAGGAGGCCCAAAAATCTCTCATCTTGTTGGAAGGCAATTTAACTATTGAAGACGGTACCGTATTGCAAAACAACCATGTTACTGCGCCCGAAGATTCCACCCGCGCTTACGGCGGAGCAATCAATGTCATTAACGAATTCGTTGAAACGGAAAAAACACTGACTATGACCGGCGGCATCATTCAAAATAACAGTGCCTACCTCGGAGGCGGTATCTGCCTTTGGGACAGTTCTACCTTTACTATGAGCGGCGGCATTATCAGATCCAACAAAGCTACCGGAAAGAAAATCGGTAGTGATATAGATGTTGCCGGCGGAGGCATTGCCGCGTTCCGCGATGCCTGCATAAACTTAAGCGGAGATGCCTTGATTACCAAGAATTTCTCCTCAGAAGTCGGCGGAGGGATTTCCCTCGGTACCAATACTTCCGTGATTAAAGGAAATACCCTGAATATGACCGGCGGCATCATCAGTGAGAACAAATCCGGCTCTGCAGGA
Organism: uncultured Oribacterium sp.; assembly: GCA_963531555.1. Taxonomy (GTDB): domain Bacteria; phylum Bacillota; class Clostridia; order Lachnospirales; family Lachnospiraceae; genus Oribacterium. The sequence continues at coordinate 5,542 of CAUSIX010000086.1, read as the reverse complement.
TCCGGTATTTATGTACAGGCAGGTCCCGGAGACGGCTACTCTGTAGCTACGATTTCCGGCGGAAAAATCATCAATAACGAGATGCTCGGGAACGGCGTATACCTTGCCATGTTCGGCGGAGGCGGAATCTATGTTAACGGCACGAACGAAGAGATCACTTCACTGCATGACGGGGTGCTGTACTTAAAAAATGCCGTCATAAAGAAAAACAGAGCCAGACTCGGCGGAGCAGGATACGCTTCTTGCCCATCTTCTTCTACCGAGATTAACGTAAAAAACGGAGTCGCCATCTTCGGTAACGTAGCTTCTCGTGGAAGTGATATCCTCATTGAATCCGGATATTATGGTCCGGCGCATAATGGAAGTCCATCTTATCAGATTTCCCCCTTTATGCTCGGGGGAACCCCCTACCGATGGAAAGACAATAAGCGAAATGAAATCCCTCTTAATAAATTAAGCGGTAAACTCAACGAATATGAATCGGAAATTCTTCAGCTTCATACGGACGTAAAAGAAGATGAAGCAGCGGAAAATCTTTCGGAAGTGGAGATTAGCGGAAACCGTTCAGCAACAAACGGATGCGTAATCGGTTAAAACGGAACCGTCATCATATGAGAACGGGAAGTTGTAGAGGTGGATGCTGAGAAGGTCTGGAAGGAAGATAAGGCCGAGGAAAGACCGGAAAGTATTCTTTTGGAACTCTATAGAGCTTCCTCCTCATCTCCTGATGACCCTGTCTTACTGGGTTCTGAAAAAATGACAGCGGACAGTGACGGAAATTGGAAACTTCGTTTTAAAAACCTTCCAAAATCCGATGCCAATGATGAGCCCTACTTATACAGTGTAAAAGAAGTCACACCGGAAGGCTATTCCTCTACAATAAGCGGAAATCAGGAGGAAGGATTTACACTTATCAATACCAAAAAACCCGATGTGCCGACTCCTTCGGATATTCCGACTCCTTCGGATATTCCGACTCCTTCGAATATTCCGACACCCTCGAATATTCCGACACCTTCGGATATTCCAACACCAAAGCCCGATCCGAAACCGAATCCCGGACCCAATCCCGGCACAAATCCGAGTCCGAACCCCGGACCCAATCCGGTGCCGGAGCCTAGTCCGAGACCTGTGCCCATTGTTGCCGGAGAGTCGAAACCGATCCCTGTTCCCGTTCCTATTACAAATACTCCTATACCTGAAGTAAAAGGTACGAACAAGAAGCCTTCTCGAATCATTCCTCAGACGGAAGATAAGAAAACGGTAAGACTATGGTTTGTATTATTCTTACTTTCCGGCTTTTCCTCTCTTCTTCTTGGGATTGTAGAGAAAAAGAAGGACTATAGAGAGAAAAAGAAACTCGGGTAAGCCGATTTAACAGATGTCTCAGACTTTATCTGTATGTCAAGACTTTATCTGTATGTCAAGACTTTATCTGTATGTCAAGACTTTATCCAGCTGTAGAGCGGTTTTTATCAACACATTTTGTCCTATAAGCCAGACTTTAAAAGGAGCTGTAAAAATCCAAGATTTTTACAGCTCCTTTTCTGTTCTTAAAGAGTATCGCAGATGTAACGTGCGCCCTCCTCATCCATTCCTTTCTTTTTCCTTCTTATCCTGATAAAAGAAAGCATAGAATCCGCATGCTGCCGCACCGAATAGAAGGAGGTACTGCAGGCTTCTACTGCTGTCTCCGGTCTTCGTATTTCTTTCCGTAACTTCCGCTTCTTTCTCCGCGTCCCTGCTGTCTCCCAATACTCCGCCGTCTTTCGCCTTGCTATCCTTTTTCTCCTCACGAGAAGCACCAAGTGCGGAACCGTTCTCTTTTTTGTCTTTATCTTTCTTTTCTACCGGCTTGGCAGAAGGCTTTCCTCCGTTTGCTGTAGCTGCTGCCTGATTTCCGGGATTATTCGGGTCATTGGAGAGCTTGGTATTGGTAAAGACATTGACATATCCTGTGGAACTGTCTCCCGTCAAGGTGACGCTGAAGCCGGGAACCGCATCCTCCGTCAATGTATAACGAATTTCCTGTCCGTTTTTACTTCTTTCCAAATTGGAAAAAGTATACTGCCAATTGTTTGCGGCGGAAAGTTGCTGATAGGCGATTTGCTTTCCATTTGCCAAAAGACGAACTGTTACGGAAGAAGGATGCTCTCCTTTTCCGCTCCATACCTTGGTAACCGGGATGGAAATTTTCTTATTTACCGTATTGGTCAGTGTGAAGCCCAAGCTCGCAGTTCCGGAAATGGCGGGGCTGTACCCTGCAATTTCCTGCTCTCTTATCGTATAGCTATATATCTTACCGTTATCATCAAACTTCGGAAGCTCGGTAAAATCAGCTTTCCATGCATTGGCCTGACTAAGTTCTATGGTCTTTCCCGTGCCTTGTCCGTTTTGAAGCAGCTCTACAATTACTTTTCCCGGTCTGCCCTGTGCCTGGTTTCCTGCGTCTGACCACTTCATATTGACGGAAATACTTCGTTTTTGTCCCGCTTTTACATTACTCAGATTTAAAAATGCAACTTGGGTAAGATCAAACTGATCCGCATTAATTCGATACTTATCGGAAGAACGAAGATATCCCTCCGGGGCTTTAATTTCCTGCACGGTATAATTATCTCTCGGAAGGCCTTCCAGATTGGCTTCTCCGTTCGCGTCACTGCTTATCACGGCTACCTGCAATCCGCTACTGTTTGCAACGGCAAACATTGCACCGGAAAGGGGCTGATTCTCTTCATCCGCCATCTTAATCTTCAGTTTATACCCTTCACTTTTCAATCCGGAAAATTCCTCTAAGTATCTCTCCGAACTTGCAATAAGGGGGCTTCCTCCGTCAGAGCTTAATTCCAGAGTATTTTTATAGGCAAAATCTCCTTTCGGTATCCCTTCAAACTTGACATAGTAATAAAGCTCAATACCTTCTCCGGCGAAAACATTACCCAGTTTAAGCTGGAAACTCTTCTTTCCGGGTGCGGAGGCGGTAAACGCTTTTTCCAGAGCATGAATTCTTTCTGCACCGTCTGTCTTCGTTTTATTTCTTAAATCCCAGTTTTTTCCGTTAATCGGATCGGACTTCCAAGCGCCTGCCGTAAAACTTCCTCTCTCCCAGACACCTCTACGAATCGTTACCGGATGGGCATCATCGATATAATAGGAAAAGGCTCCCTCTCCCAGAATATCTTTGAGGGTCACATTATTTCTTGCTTCCCCTAAATTAATTAAAGCATGATAGCGTAAGAGTTTAACCGTATTTCCCGTCTGAGGGTCTATCACCTCATCCAGATTTTTATTTGCTTCATTCACAAATTGAAAATCGCGCTCTTTCTCTGTTCCGGTATAATTCAAGTTTCCGGAAATGGGAAAACTGTTTGCAGCGTTTACTGTAAGAGATCCGCTGATTTCTTTCTTTTCCTTAACCGCACTCGCATTGACTTGCACAGGTATCATAAACTCGCCCTGAATATCCGCCATTTTCTCCACAGGGCTTTCATAACTCAGCGTAACGCTGTTAGAGGAAGAGTCATAGCTTCCCTTAGCATACGCATCCTCTCCATTCTTCAGGGTAAAGGACGCTTGGGAAATCATACTGAAAGAATCGGGAATCTTAAACACGGTTTTATCTCCCGCTTTCGCTTTCTGTTCACCGGGAATCAAAAACCGTACTTTGATTTTTAAATTCGTATTTTGGCTTATTGCGGATCCGTCATAAGGATTGCCATCCTCCTCTAAAAAGGATGCCTCTATAATATTCACGGAAACCGCTTTTGTAGCCTCGGCATTTTCCCCGTTCTCTTTTCCCGTATCCGTATTCTCTATCGCCGTGGCCGTCTTAACTTTATCCTCTTCCTCTTTCGCCTGTTGTGCACGAATATCCTCTTCTGAAGGAACACCGCTACTCTCCGTCGTATTGGTCGTATTTTCCGAAGTGACATTACTTTCCAGTGCTGCTCCCGGTCCTATCTCTTCCGCATAGGAGAGACTCAGGCCCTGCCATGCCATTAGAGCCGTCATAAAAAACGCAAGTAGCTTTCTTTTTTGTTTCATTCCTTTACTCCTTCTTGCTTTTACAAACGAGTATCGTCCGCTTCGCGAGCGACACTCGTGAAGAATGAGTTACCGCATGCGCTCTGCGCGATCCTTGTTATGAACAAGCTACTCAGGCTTCGCCTTAGCCGCTTGTTAAAAATAAAAGCAAACTGCGACAAAAAATGTCGTGCATAAAGCCCCGACATTCCCTGTGAATTAAATTCTTCCCTCTTCTTCTCCGTTTTAATACAAATTGCACAGTTAATTCCTGTATAGTCTAGCACAAACTATCTATTTTTCAAGGGTGAATCTTTCCGGCCTGTGATGGCCCCCCGAAGAGATAGCCTTGCAAAACATCGCAATTATATTCCAATAACTTTTTATACTGCCACTCTTCTTCTACCCCTTCGGCAATGACCGTTTTCCCGAGTTCATGGACGATACTGATTACATTTTTAACGACATCCCCTTTATCCAATAAAAAATTATCCAAAATAGACTTATCCATTTTCACCGTATTTAAAGGAATATAGGGCAAATAGCTTAAACTGTTATATCCGGTTCCAAAGTCATCCAGGTGAAGCTGTATTCCCGACTCCACAAGCTTCTTGAAAACCAGTTTCGTTCTTCTGCTTTCCTCGAAAACAATACTCTCCGTTATCTCCAATACCACGTATTCATGCGGAATATCATAACGTTCAAGCTGATACAGGAGAAATTCCACAAAGTCATCATCATAGATTTGATAGCTGCTGAAATTAATGGAAATAGGATAAAGCTCTTTTCCCTCTTCTCTCCACCTGGAAAGTTGACGAACAACCTGTTCTACCGCAATTTTTCCCAGCCTCGTAATATAGCCGTACTGCTCCGCCACGGGAATAAAACGATCAGGACAGCAACTCTCATTCCGAATTCTCATCAAAGACTCATAGCCTATTACTTTTCTAGTCTTGCAATCCACTTGAGGCTGATAAACCATGTAAAAAGCATTTTCCCGAATAGCCGTCTCCAACATTTTCAAAACCCGATTAATAGCTTCTTTCTCATACCGAAGCTCGTCCGTATAAAAGACAATGCGATTTTTTCCCTTTTTCTTTGCCGACTCCATGGCGATTCCGGCAGAAACAACAACCTGTCTCGGGCTGTCTTTTCCATTGGAAACCGCTACTCCTCCCGAGGAATTCATATATACAGTTTCCCCTCCGACTGTGATTGATCTTTGGAAAACGGACAATAGCTCCTGAAGTTCCTGAGAGTCTTCTTGCAAAACACTGCCCGGAAAAATCAGCAGAAATTCATCTCCTCCATAACGTGCCGCAATAGCACCATAAGCCTTTTCCATTCTTTTAAGACGATTTGCCACGGAAGAGAGATAGAGATCCCCCGCCTCATACCCTCTATATTCATTCAGTTCCTTCAAATTGTCGATATCCATGAGAACACAGCTGAAATATATGTTTTGACTTAATAATTCATCTATTACGGAAAGGATTGTCAGCAGATTTAAAAGTTCCGT
>CAUSIX010000085.1:0-6529 GCA_963531555.1 uncultured Oribacterium sp. | reverse complement strand
GACTCCTTCTTTTTTTCCGCTCCGTCTTCCATTCCGGAACTACTCTCCGTCTGGGATTCCGACGCGGATTCTTCCGTAGACTTTATTGACTCTTCCGTTTCTTTAGTCTCCTTCGCGGATTCTGTATTTTTTTGTATTTTAGCTTTTACGGTAACCGTATTATTAGGTTCTGTAAGAGAAAGGCCTTTAGGGAGAAAATCTTCAAGCGAATATTTTTTCACTACATCACTGTTCACGGAACTGATATCCAAAGCGGGCAAAGTGATACTGCCTATTCCTTCCAGTAGATTTTCATTTCCCGATACGGAGACCGTCTTCGGAGAAACGCTTATTCCCTCCAAGCTATAACCGCTCTGCGGCGTACCGACAGTTGTTGCACTAATCTGCAAGTCCTTCTTTTTATGTACCACAACGGTATATTCGGCTTCCTGCTGGGATAAACTGACATTTTCCAAATCATCAATCGTTTTTCCGTTAGCATCGTAAAAAACAACCTTTTCCTTACCGCTGGTACTCTCACTCAAGCCGTCTACATTAATCAGCACGCCTACAGAAGAAATTCGCCCGATAGCGGATTCCGCCCCCGTAGCATAGATAATTTCCGGTTCCGTATGAATGGAGGAAACGATATAGCCGTCTTTCTCTTTTCCTCTCCTATGTGTCGTGAGCGTAAACTTTTTGGTCTGTAAATCCTCCACTGTCACATGAACCACGGACGGCTTGGCAACAATGTCCTGTATTGTTCCGCCATTTTCAGTGTTTTTTAACTCCACATATACCGGCACAGACCCGGTAATAGAGTAATCATTTAAATCTATGTAGACGTTAAAATCCGAAGCTTTTACAGAGTTCGCCTGATTGCTTCGTACCGTATAGCTTACCGTTATCGTATTTCTGTCCACTTCCCAGGTCTTGTTTTCCGAAGAAAAGGCATCTCGGTTCAAAATATTCAATTCTACCGTTCTTGTCCCCTTTTGCTCCGGATTGGAAACATTAAACACAATGAGCCAAAGCAAAAGAGCAAGGAACAGGCTAAAAACTTTTAATACCGTATTTTCTTTAATCAATTTCATTCCTGTACCTTCTTTCTCTCCTTGGAAAAAATTCGGGCGAGCAAGGATTTCTTCTCTTCCCCTTCCTCTTCCTCCTTTGGCAGGTACTTTAAAAGTTCATCCGTATTCCGAATATGATGAAGCACGCCTTTATAGGCTACCGAAATTCTCCCTGTTTCTTCAGAGACCACCAGTGTGATGGCATCCGAACTCTCGGAAATGCCAAGAGCCGCTCTGTGCCTTGTTCCATACGCTTTAGAGATTTCCGCATCGGAAAGCGGCAAATAGCAGGTTGCGGAGGAAACTCTGTCATTCGCAATAATAACCGCACCGTCGTGTAGCGGAGTATTTTTTTCAAAAATATTGATGAGTAAGGCCGCGGTTACAATACCGTCTACATAGATTCCCGTTTTTTCTATCTCCGCCAAGCTTTCTTCCTGTTCCAGCACAATTAATGCACCCGTTTTATGCTCCGACATGGTGAGACAGGCTGCAATTAATTCTTGATTTATTCTGGAATTTCTTCTCCTGTCCGTCCCGCGAAACTGACTGATTAAATTTTTGGAGCCTAATTGTTCCAACGCTTTTCGAAGTTCGGGTTGAAAGATAATAACAAGCGCAATAATTGCCGCAGTCGAAAGTCTCTCAATTAACCAGACAATGGTAGTTAAATGAAAAAAAACCGCAAAAGCAGTAAAGAGGAAAATGATCAAAATTCCTTTTAAGAGCTGCCAAGCCTTGGTATTTTTAATCCATAAAAGAATAGTGTAAATTAGAGCGGCAAGTATCGCAATTTCCAATGCCCCTGTGAGGCTGAAAGAAGGCAGTAAACTGACCCAACTCTTCAATTTCGTCAAAAAATTCACTTTACTCTCCCTTCTACATTCCCTTTCCGGCGTTCTTCATTCCTTCCAAATCCTCTTAAAAACTTACTCGGTTTTCCTTATTCCGCTCAGCCCTCTTTTTCGGAATCGCCTTGACATAATAGTAATATCCGTCATCCTCAAACTGGACAAATTCCGTTCCTCTATAATCCGCATCCCGAAAGAAAAATAAAACAAGCACTGCCAAAACGGCGGAAAGAAGATACGAAACCAAGGATTCCCCCATATTTAACTTGAAAGAAAAGAGCCTATATATAAAAAACAGGAGTGCCTCCAAAACGAGCCCTGAAATAAGAGCTGTTTCCCAAGCATAATTAAAACTAAAATTTCGTATAATGTACACAGTTAAAGCCGCAAGGCAAAAAACGAGAAGAACAATCAAAAGCTCCTTATTCTTTACAAAAGGCAGAATCTTCTCTGAAAAACCTTCCAACTGCTCTAAAAAATCTCCGCTTTGTGAAAGTTGCTCCTTATACTCCTTTATAAATTTTAGAAAATAATAAACCATAACCCCGAGTCCCAAGGAAAGAAGAGCCGGGAGCCCCATTGTCAATCCCACAAGTAATGGCAAAAAATAAGGGATTCCGAGGAAAAAGCAAAGAGGCATTGCCGCAAGTAAAATGGCATACTTTCCTCTTACACTGCTTTGCAATAAAAAAACAAAGATAAAAAATGTTAAAGCAATGCCCAAAAGAAAAAGAGATTGCAAATAAAAAAAGGATAAAAGATAAACCCCTATAAGGCAGGGCAAAACGGAAAAAGGCAAAAAAAAGGACAATAAAGAAAAAAGGAGAATCACCATGGGATTCGCCATTTTCCCGTCTATACTGAAAAAGCGACAAAGAAGAAAAAAAAGAAGCATAGAAAAAACAGAACGAAAAGCAGGAACAAGCCAATAGTCATTTCTTCCGTAAACTCTCTGTAATTCTTCTTTAAAGTGCCTTAAACCGTCCATTACTCTCCACTCCTACTCGTCCAACCAATCTTCCTCATCCAGCCACTCCGAGCTCTGCTCCGTCATCGTACTCATACTCTTCTTCCGGACAATTCTGTTTTCATCCGATGAGGGAATTTCTTTTTTTCGGGGTTTCTTTTCTTCTTTACTACTCTTATGCCTTTCTTTTCCTAAACTCAGACTCAAAGATAAAATTTCTTCCAAACCTTTCTCATATTTATCCCTTTCCTCTACTGCTTTTTCATAAGAAAAATAGGAAAAAAAGAGAAATAAAGCTACCGTTACGGTCAAGCCGAACAAATAGAGAATAATCGCTCTTCTCCCGAGACTGACCAGGAGCTGAAAACTCATTTTAAAAACTAATTCCTCTCCCTGCATAAGAAGATACAGAAAGAAAAAGAGAATGTAAACCGCAGTATAACGGATAATCCCTCTTAAGATACGGTTTGAGATATAGTCTTCCCTGTAATAGCTTGCCGCCTCCAAGGCATCCCTTCCCTTATGCTTTTCATAGATAGCCAGATTGGTCATGGCTATAATCTTGTTTTTATTGAGCATCAATATCCCCTCGCATTTCTGGCACGCTCTGCATAAGGAGAGCTCGGAAATTCTCCTACAACCGAATCAAAATTCTGGTTTGCCTCAGTTGCATTTCCCATACTCTGTTGCAGTCTTGCCAACAAGTACAAGTTTTCCGCCTCCCGTCGTATTTTTACACTCCAGGTATAATACTGTAAAGCTTCGCTCGTCCTTCCTGCATTCCATGCAGTTGTCCCGAGTTCCTGCAAACGAAGGTAAACATTGCCTTCCATCTGTGACTTAACGGAATTCAACATATTCTGCAAACTGGCATCCGTAATACTGCTCTGATCCAAATTGGAGTATGCCTCGGCAGCCGTTAAAATATCTCCCGATGAAAGCGCATTGTTAATCGTGACCAAGCTCTGATACTGTGCCATAAAAGAAGCGTTCTGATTCTCATAACGATCCAGATTCTCTTTTACTCCGTCATACTCCTTTTGCAAGCTTGCATTCTCTTCCTGCATATTGCTCAGTTTCTGGTTTGCCGCATCCAACTTTTCGGTATAGGCGATGAGTTCCTGGTTATTCTTCGTATTGGCACTGCGAATCCCTGCAGGGAGCATCAAAAGATAATAAACAAATAAACCGATAAGCGCGCCTAAAACAAGAAGCAGAGAAACGGACCAAGGAGAAAGCTGCTTGATTTCCTGCGGCATCATAACGTCATCGTCCATCATTTTTCTATGGGAAAAAATATTTCGAAGTTTATTTTGCTCTATCTCCGCCCTTCCTGTATTTTTCTTTACCATATCCATAAGGACCAAAGCCTTCGGGTTATTTCGATCAATCTTCAAAACCAAATAAAGACTCTTTCCCGCCTTAACCCAGTCATTTCTCTTCATATAAAGAAGGGCCAAGAGAATATGGGCTTTCACATAGTTCGGACTGTCCGAAATCACCTGATTCAGCTGAAACACCGCCAAATCTTCATTATTATGTTGAGCATAATCCAAAGCCTGATTATATCTTTTCACATTGTCGGAGCAAATCCGGAGAATCGCCGGCTTTCTTTGAATCTCATCCAAATAATAATCGGCAAGATTGTCCTCCGGTAAAAGGTTCATGCTGATGACCCACTGTACCAAGGCATCTGCCACTTCTCCCATCTCAAAGAAAATGAGCCCTAAAAGATTTCTGGCCTCTCTCTGATACTTATCATAGTGCAAGGCCTTCTTCAAAAGCTCCGCCGCCCCGCTCAAATCCCTTAGCTTCGCTCTTTCCAATCCCAAGTTATAATAGCAATTGGCAATTCTCTCTAAGGTGACATCATATTTCATGGAGTATTCCCCTTTTTCATGGCGTCTTCAAAAAGTTGCGTCATGAGATCGTTCATATCCGTCAGATCCACCTTTAAAATGGCATCTTCCAACTGATCCACATCCAAACTCGGTTTAAATCTTTGAATTTCTTCTTCAAAGTCTATCATAGTACTCCTTTTCAGAAAGCGTTTTTTACGTCTCTACACTATCTATGAACAATCTGTGAAACTGTCTTGACTCCCGTTCCGCTATCCTATACACTCCATAAATCATGAAACAACGGCGTATCATCGATAGATTCTAGCATAAGTTATATAGTCATTCAAGCAAGGGAGAATGGGAAATATGGAAAGTTTTATTACATTTTTTGCGCAAAGTTTAGGAAAGGTCCTTTCCAAAGAAATGATGATTTTTCTCCTTTCCATGATGCCTTTATTGGAACTGAGAGGAGGACTTCTTGCCGCTTCCCTTCTGAAAATTCCCTATCTCCATGCTCTTGTTTTATCTATTATCGGAAATATTCTTCCTATCCCCTTTGTGCTTTTCTTTTTCTCCAAAGCCGTTTCCTTTTTGGAAAAATTCACTTATACAAAGCCTCTTGCACACTGGTTCCGTAAGAAGGTGGATGCACATCGGGAAAGTGTGGAAAAATATGACTTCTGGGGACTGGTTCTCTTTGTCGGAATCCCCCTTCCCGGCACAGGAGCCTGGACCGGCGCCATGGTAGCCGCTTTACTGAAAATGAATAGAAAGAAGTCCCTCCTTGCCATCTTTCTGGGATTAGTCCTCGCAAGCTGCATTATGTCGCTGCTAAGTTACGGACTCCTTGCTGCAATTTTCTCCTGATTTTTCTATAAACCTTTTCTTTTGTATAATTTCTTTGGTATAACTTCTTCTGTATAACTTCTTTTTATGATTTCTTTTTTATAAAAGAGTCTTCCGAAACGGGTCTTGTTTCTCCGATAAGCTCTTCGTATCCCTTTAAGGCTGCAAAAGAGAAAAACTGCACCGCTCTATGAGAAAGACTGCTTCTTTTCCTATACAAAGAAAAGGGATAAGGATAGGAAATCCATCGTTCATATCGATTCTTCTCTTCCTTACTCTTATATTCCACTGCTATGCCCTCCTATCTGTCTGTTTCTCTCTCGCCCTCTGGAGCCTTCGATGTACTGGTAAGCCTTCAGCATGGCATTCTTTCCATACTTATGCATAACAAGAAGAGAGGCCTCTCTCGCCTTATCTCTTTTTTCCATGCTGCATTGTTCCGTTTTCTTCATTCCTTCGTCTTTTTCTGAAAGATAAGTGAATAAATCTATCTGCCCTGTTTTTCTTTCTTCAACGGGATGCACATCTTCCGCAGACAGGCTTATTTTTCGTAAAGACAGACGGGAATCCATAATTTCATCGTAAATGGACAATATCGCTTCAATTATTTCCTTTTCTCCATTTCCCCTTTGTTTTAAATGTCGTATTCCGTGAACTCCTCTGGGAACGAACCTGCCGTAATGATTGATTCTTTTCTCTCCCCGATAAGATTCCCCTATATTTTCTCCGTCAAAAGAAAGAGATAAGCTGATAAGTTCCGTATCCAGCGCTTTTTCCGCAAGCTCGAAAGAGAGAGAAGACGCCATTTCTTCCGCTACTACCCTGCCCTTTTTCGCATCATCAGGGCAGGGTAGAACCTGCCCCGAGGAAATGCTTTTCCTCTCCGCATTCATCGCATGGATATCGGAAATTCTACAGGGCTCATAGCCCCAAGCGTGATCTATCAAATACTCCGCCTGTATGCCGAAAAGC
>CAUSIX010000084.1:0-6546 GCA_963531555.1 uncultured Oribacterium sp. | reverse complement strand
CGGAGAAAGTGCAAAGGTTCCTCTTTCCGACTTTGATCTTGTGGGGAAATCCGGTAAGAAGTTCCGCGCCGCGGTCAACAAAATCGAAAACAAAGGCTATACCTTTCAAGTACAGTACCCGCCCTTTTCCGATACCTTTTTACAGGATTTGGAAAAAATATCGGATGCCTGGCTTTCCGGAAGACAGGAAAAGGGATTTTCTCTGGGCTTCTTTGACAAAGGCTATCTCTCTTTGGCTCCCATTGCCTGCGTATTGGATTCCGAGGGACATGTGCAGGCCTTCTCCAACTTCCTCGTTTGCAATGGAGAAAAGGAAGCCAGCATTGATCTCATGCGCTATAATCCGGGCACGGAAAGTAACGGTATCATGGACTATCTCTTCGTGGAGATTTTCCTGTATTTTAAAGAAAAAGGCGTGGAATACTTTGATTTGGGTATGGCTCCTCTCTCCAATGTGGGACAGGAAGAACATAGCTTTTTCCAAGAAAAGCTGGCCTTTCTGGTTTATGCCTTTACCAACCGTTTCTACTCCTTTTCGGGACTGAGAAAATATAAGGACAAGTTCTCGCCCCTTTGGGAGGCAAGATACCTGTCCTATCCGAAAGACAGCAGTCTGCTTTTTGACCTGCTGGCTATTTTCAAGATTGACATGCGGAAAGTGAAAGAATTATAGCAACAGAAATACTGTCCGTGAATTTTCCCTACCCCGGCTATTCCCTACTTTCCTGTACTCGACTCTTTCGCTTTCCGCTATAGACAGCTTCTCTATTCCGTTTATAATAATGCGGTAACGGAGCAAGCTTATCGATATTCCACTATTATTGGAAAATGATTCTATTTTCTACAGAAAAGGAGTTCTCATGGCAAAAATCATTTATCTTGCAGGCGGTTGTTTTTGGGGCGTGGAAGCTTATTTTCAAAAAATTCCCGGAGTGCTTTCTACAAAATGCGGTTATGCAAACGGGAATACGGAAAATCCCACGTATAAAGAGGTTTGCCAAAACAACACCGGCCACGCCGAAACCGTGGAAATCACTTACGATGAAGCGCGTTTACCCCTGAAAAATCTTCTTCGATATTATCTTCGGATTATCGATCCGACAAGTCTCGATAAACAAGGAAATGACAGGGGTACCCAGTACCGCACCGGCATTTATTATATTGAAGAAAAGGACAAAGAAACGATTGAAGCAGTCCTAAAAAAAGAGCAGAAAAAATATGAGGCGAATATTGTCGTGGAGGTTCTTCCATTAAAGCATTTTTACTCCGCAGAAGAATATCATCAAAGCTATCTGAGAAAAAATCCGGACGGCTACTGCCATATTCCTCTTTCTCTTGCGGACGAACCGCTCCTTGACGAGGAAAAGTATCAGGCCCTATCCGAAGAAGAATTACAGAAAAAGCTCACGAAGGACGAGTATGAGGTACTGGTAAACTCCGCTACCGACCGTCCTTTTGAAAATATGTATTGGAACACCATGGAAAAAGGGCTCTATGTGGACAGAGCCACGGGAGAGCCCCTATTTTCCTCCAAAGATAAATTCCAATCCGCTTGCGGATGGCCGAGCTTTGCGAAACCCATCGCGCAGGAAGTGATTCGCTACTTGGATGATGACAGCCTCGGTCGCCACAGAGTGGAAGTTCGTTCACAGGGTGGCGATTACCACCTCGGACATGTCTTTACGGACGGCCCGAAAGAGCTCACGGGACTGCGCTATTGCATTAACTCTTCTTCCGTTCGCTTTATCCCCTATGAAGATATGGAAAAGGAAGGTTACGGTGATTTAAAAAAATATATTTAAAGGATACGTTTCGTCTTTCTTTCAAAGAAGACTCCGCATTTCTTCCGCTCTTTACAATCCGAGGTTTTCATTCACAAGAATCACATGAATACGATCCGTATGACGGGAATACCGTGTGATTAAGAACTGGCAACAAATTGTATCCGGAGATTTGCAATCGGAACACCTTCCTGTCAGCTTACAGGGGGTTTTGATATCAAATCTCTGGGCATTTGCCGGTGCAGCTATATTTATGGCACGTTTCATAGCGCTATCCAAGTCAGAACAGATTTTGTTCATGCTCACAATAAAGAGAACCTTCTTCGGCCCTTGTGCAATGCAGGAAACACGGTTCGCATTACCGTCTATATTCACAAGAATTCCGTCATCCGTCATCGCATTCGCACTGGCAAGAAAAACATCCGCATCATAGGCCGCAAAAAGTGCCTCTCTCGGTTCCATATTACTTCTGTCAATAAAATGATAGTCACCTTCCTTAAGGGCGGAAACCAGCCCGATTTCCTGCGCACTCATACATCCTCCCATGGAAATGCTGCTGCCCTTCGGAATAAGCTCTAAGGCTGTCTTCAGTGCTTCCTCTTTATTCTTTGCATAATAACCGCTCATATTACGGGACTGAAGCCCTTTTATGACATGCTCTGCCAATACTGCATTTCTTTTCAAAAAATGAATATCCATTGCTCTCCTCTTTCTCCACTTAAGTGGGATTTTCCGTCCTCTCACAGCACACAAAAAGACCGAACTTTACAGCACCCGTGCTTAAATCTCGGTCTTTTTTCGCGGAGATGATGGGATTTGAACCCATGCGCCGGTTGCCCGACCTACCGCATTTCGAGTGCGGACCCTTCAACCACTTGGGTACATCTCCAAAACTATTGCATAGCTAAGGTATAAAAAAACCGGCGAGAAACCTCACCGATTATTCTCCTTTGCTGCCGGCGACCGGGGTCGAACCGGTATGAGATTTATGTCCCGCAGGATTTTAAGTCCTGTGCGTCTACCTATTCCGCCACGCCGGCAAGTTAAGACAAATCCTAACTTCGCTGCTTTCAATGCAACAGAAATATGATACTGAATGAACCTCCCTTTGTCAATATATTTTTATCAATCCAACCCCCACATTAGGGTCAGTCTAAAAACTACATTTCGCTCAGTCCAAAACTCTGTACTCCTTCATAACTTCACCGTCAAAAAAGATAAGCGGTTTCGCGGTCAGTCCGTCCGCATCCTTATCATAAGCCCCCATCAGATAGTCATTTACCTCCTGCAAGGAAGAAAACTCATCTACCTGATAGGGCAATTCGAAGGCCAGCTTCTCGATAAATAAGAACTTATCCCCTTCCTCCAGTAAAACACCAACATGACCGATAAACTCCTGTACCTTATTCAATCCGTCATCCATAGTCATAAACACGGAAATCATATGCATCTTATCATTATGGAAGGATATCTCTTTCTCCTTCCAAGATTTTATAATCTCGTCAGATAAAACCCCGGTATCCTGCGTGTCATCCACATCGATGTAGGAAAAAACGGTATCATAGTTCTTCTTTTCTTCTCCGGTAAAAATCCGCTTAGCGGAAATAGCATCAAAATCGGAGAAGAGCATCGTTGTGTCTCCCGGGACGGGATTTCCCACCGTGATAAAATCGCCCATCAAAGAAAACGCGGTAATTCTGCAATTTCGTCCGACATAACCGCCTTTATTTAGCCAGGCATCCACCAGTTTGTCACTGTCCAGATTCGGAAATCCGGCATCAATCGCAGTCATCTTCTGTACCAGATTCTCTTTTCCCACCGCTTCGTTATATTCATCCACCGCGGAAAAAAACGACTTGATTTTCTCCTCTTTCAGTCCGGCATTCTTTAAAGCCTCTTCCACTCTGTCTCTTGTTTCCTGATCAAGCAGATTGGAATATTTCAACTGCATCTTCGCTTTCGGAAAAGCCGCCTGATCGTTTCCCTTTCCTGCCTCCTGAACAGTTTCCGATTCCGCCTCTCGACTGTTCTGTGTTCTTACTTCCTTCGTTTCCTTGTTTTCCGTCTTCACTCCGCAAGCAGTGCAAAATGCTATACTTCCGAGAAAAGCGATAAATTGCCATCTTTTCAATGTTTTTTGCCCTTTCTTTCTCATTGAGATACCGAAGATCATTCTCTTAGGGCAGTATAGCAGTTCCCGTCTTTTCCGTCCTTTACGAGAGCATTAATAATTCCTTGCCATTAGCTAAATGATAGCTTAACTAGCCCTCCTGAAGCTGAAACTTCGATACCAAATCGTCCAGAATAGCTGCTTGTCCGGATAACTCCTCCGATGCCGCCGCACTTTCCTCTGCCGTTGCGGAATTCGTCTGTACCACGGCGGAAATCTGCTCCATTCCGACTGTAAGTTGGCTCATCCCCTCGGACTCCCGCTCTGTCTCCTTTGTGATTTCAAAAATCATCGTATTTATCTTTCCGGCACGTTCCACTACAGTAGAAAGAGATTCTCCCGTTTCTCTGCTAATCTTTGCACCTCTTTCCACCGCATCCTTCGTTTCCTCAATTAGCAGTCCGGTATTCTGCGCCGCCTTAGCCGATTTCTGTGCTAAATTTCCCACCTCATCCGCTACAACGGCAAATCCTTTCCCCGCTTCCCCGGCTCTTGCCGCCTCTATTGCCGCATTTAAGGAAAGAATATTGGTTTGGAAGGCAATATCATCAATAGTTTTAATGATTTTCTCGATTTCCGTGGACTTTTCCGTGATTTCCGCCATAGCTCGAGTCATCTCTTCCATCTTCCCGGTACTTACCGTAACGGCCTCACCAACTCTTTCACTTAGCCCCTTTGCATCCTCCGCCTTCTTTGTCGTTACCTTAATGGAGTCTGCAATTTCACTCATACTTGCGGAAAGCTCTTCCACGGAAGACGCCTGCTCCGTTGCGCCTTGCGACAGAGATTGCGCTCCGTTCGAAACCTGCTCGGAAGTCGAGCTTACTTCGGAAGCGGACTTCTGTATTTCAAGAATAGTACCATTCAGTTGTGAACGGATATTTCTTAAAGAGTCAATCAAGGGACGATACTCTCCCTGATATTTTTCCTCATCCTCCAAATCCACACGGAAATTCCCCTTGGAAAGCTCTTCCAGCTTTTCCTCCAGATCAGAGGTGATTTCCCGGATATTTTCCGTAACCTGTTTAAAGCCTTCCCCGATCTGTCCTATTTCATCATCCTTCAGATAAGAAATGCTTTCGCTAAAGTCTCCCTTGGAAACTTTCTTTCCGACTCTCGCCATACCTTCCAAAGGTTTAAGCGATTTTTTAATTAAGAAATAAAGGGTTGAAGCCAGCACCATAACCGCAAAAAAGGCAAAGGCAGTGCAAACAAAGATAAGGCGAATCACCGGTGCCATTAGCTCTGCCTGCTTTACGGAAAGCATAATCCACCAAGTACTTCCCATAACATCCGTCGGGATGAAATATACCCTTTTCTCTTCTCCTCCTTGATCCTTCTCTGCGAGGTGGAAAATCTTGCCCTTCTCCATTTCCTCCTGCATCTTCCGGTATTCCGTCTCGCTCTTACTCTCCGAAACGGATTTTCCGATTAACTCCGGGTTTTTACTGTACATCACATTGCCGTGTGCATCTAAAATATCGGAATACAAACTCGGAAAACGACTGTCTTCCTGCTGAATGGAGGAAAAGATATTAACATCGATATCTAATAATACAATACCGATAAACCGGTCATTGGCAAACAAGGGTTGAGAAATACTGAAAACCTTCGCACCGCTTAACAAATCCTCGTACACTTCGGTAATTACGGTTTTTTTGCTCTCCTGTGCCTCCGTGTAGTATTCTTTTACCTTATAGTGATCATAGGAAAAATTGTGAAGCGTTTTCGTACTGTAATCATTTTTACTAAGATAGGGAGCATAATCGCCATTTACCTTAACGAATCCATCAGGCTCGAAAAACGCACCCGCTCCAACAATATTTTCATCGGAAGCAATCAAGGCGCTCAAAGATTCCAGGAGTACGGACTCACTATTATATTGCTTCATATTCAATTCCGCATCCACGACACGGGAACGAAATCCGCTCTCCTTCATGGGAGTCACAGTCTGCCTTTCCTCTTGCAGATTTTTAATAATCCAATCTCCCTTTCCGTCTTCTTCAGAATTAACACCGTTATAAATAATAGAAGAAATCGCATTCATCTTGGAAATCATGGAGGAAAGCTCTTCCGAAGAGGCTCTTCCCTTATCCTCCATGTTTTTATCAAGAGCTTGGGTAAAAGAAATTCTGGTATTATGAACGGTGCAAATATTCATCACGCAGATAACCACAGCTGAAACAAGAGCCAGTGTCAACGCCATTTTCAGAGAAAGCTTCATGGTTTTTCTCCCTTTTGTTCCGCTCTTTTTTGAAAAAACTTTTTGCGCTGTATTTCCTCCTATTTTTATCATTCTTCTTCTCCTTGTTAATGAATTGACAACTAAAGTTTAGAGTCTATCGACTTCTATAACAATAAAATAAGAAGAAATACCAGTTTTTACTTTGTTTTATTTTTATAATTTTTATTAATTAAATAAAATCAGTTTTTAAATATCAAAAGAGTACTGCTTTTTCCTATGAATACCGTCAAAAATAAATAGTTTATTTCCGTAATAGCTGCAAGAATGACTGCTATTTTTTCTAAATAATAACTAAAATATCTGCTAAATTTTGTATATACCGACGAAATATTGCGCACTCCGGGTACGAT
>CAUSIX010000083.1:0-6596 GCA_963531555.1 uncultured Oribacterium sp. | reverse complement strand
ACTTGCGAAAAACAAGAGAAACGCAGTTTTTCGCTTAGTATCCGCTACGTGGCGAAGCTAGCGAGAGCGTGCCCCAAGTTCAGACCTATATTGCTTAGAAAACTATTTTGATTTTTTACAGCCCCTTTTTTCGGAAAAGTCTAACAGGAAAATTCCTTAACCCCCTATTTCCTTTTTTAAAATATCGTAAGCGGTATTAATCTTCACGGCATACTGCGCGGAGAGCGATTGGTCATTATCGGTATGAAACGCTTTTATCAAGCGATTCCTCTGCGCCTTCAGTTCCTCCTCGCCGATTCCTTCCAGGGAATCATACATAAAAAGAGCAAGGGCTTTTTTCAATTCACTCGACTTCTCTTCGACATTTTCCTCCGGATTACTCGGCATGTGCATATACAGACTCATTACGAAGGCACTTTCAAACTCTGCCAGTTCTTTTGGTGTTTCATAGTTCACCTTGGTCTTAAAGAGATTCGTTTCCGCCTTTGCCTTGGCATCCGGGTCCAAGACAAACACAGCTCCTATCGCAGGCGACATCATGATGAATTTAAAAGTACTTTTTCCCTTCACCTTATCGGACAGTATTCCAGATTGCAACTCCTCCGGCAGAAACTGAAACTCATAACCGGCCAAGTTCTTTAACTCCAGAAAAACCGTGTCTTTCTTTATGGCATTTAATAAATTATCCGCAACACAGAAGAGTCCGTTATCAAAGTCCAAAATCAGCTTCTCGTACCTGTGTGTCTCATGAAACATCGGTCGTAATACGGTTTCCGAGTACTCGAGATATTTTTTCAAAGCGGAAAAGGTCGGAAAATCCCAGTTTTCCACCAGCTCCGGATTAATCCACTTCGGAATGAGAGAGGCACAGCGTCCGCATATCGAGGCTCCGTCCTTGAAATCTCTTCTGCTGAACAAACTCGTCTTTTCTCCACACTCCGAGCACATAATCGGATTTCCAAAAAGTCCCATAATCTATCTCCTTTTTAAAACTGCCACTGCAACAGGAATAATCGGCAGAAAAACATATAAATCCCAGATAATACCACATCCGAAACAAAGGCTGATGAGATTGAACGGGATAATGAAAACGTGAAGTGAGTACTTAAAAATCCCTCCCGCCATACGAAATGCGCCTTTCCCTGCCAAGACATAGGATGCGATTATAAGTGCTACAAGCACTATTAAATAAGCAAGCTGGAAAGCGTTCGACCAAGCTTCATGCTTACCCAAGAATACCGGAATCCAAAGAATGCTTACGAGAATCGCTGCCACAGGTGCTAAAAGTCTTCTTGTACTGTTCATAATTTTTTCTCCTTTAAAATGATATTGTTTTTGTTTACAGTAAGTAGTGTAGTACAAATTCAAAAATAACTTTTCAGTACAAGTTTACAATGGTAAAAAAAACAAGGACCATACATGAACTGTACAGTCCTTATCTAAAACAAAATTCTGTTTTCTTTAAAACTTCAAAACAAGTTCTCCATAGATTCTTTCCGGTATTACTTCGTGCTGATTCCGATCTGTTCTTTCTCTTCCTCCGTTAAAACTCTTCCGGCAAGAATCTTCTCTATTTCCGACTCCACCTCTTCTTCGCTAAGAACATGGTAAACCGCCGAGCTGAAATAGTCCTTTTCCATAGAGCTGTCATAATAATTTTTCGCATCATAATTCTGATCTATCATTATCGTTTTTCCGTCAGGAGAAATG
Organism: uncultured Oribacterium sp.; assembly: GCA_963531555.1. Taxonomy (GTDB): domain Bacteria; phylum Bacillota; class Clostridia; order Lachnospirales; family Lachnospiraceae; genus Oribacterium. The sequence continues at coordinate 4,886 of CAUSIX010000083.1, read as the reverse complement.
TTCCCGTTTACATTGTAGTTCTTTACCGCAGGCGTGAAGCTCATCCTAAGCTGTCCGGAGTTAAAATCCACAACATAGGCCTTTCTCTCGGTATCATTATTCCGAATCATAAGAAGGAGCCCGGACTTTTCATTGTAAATGTTCACATCATCAAAACTGAGCGGAGTCTGTGCACATGCTTCATCCATGACAACCGTCTTTAACTCCTTCTTATTACTCCAGGTAAATGCCGCGTTATTCTGTATCCCTTTTAAGATGATTTCGTCTCCGTCTCTTTTTATACTGAGCACCTGTCCGGGTATACTGCCAATCTCTTTCCCGCTTTTCAGATTGTACAGGGTCGCCGTGCCGGAAAAAAGATTGAATACGGCATATTCTTCGTCTTCCGTAAGTAAGAAGTCCGTCGTAGCATCCGTAAACTCGGGATAGCTTTTCTCTTCCGTTAAATCCTCACTGCGGTAAACCTTTAATCCGTCCTTTTCATTCAAGAGGTAAACATGCTTTCCGTCATCCGAAAAACGAAGCAGCTCGTTTACCGTACTCAGCAAAAGCTCTTTTTTTTCTCCCGTTTCAAGGTCATAAAGCGCTAAAAACGGCTCTCCGGATTCATTTTTCACCCATATAGAGGCAAAGTATCTTCCCTCGTTCGAAAGAATATAGCTTTTCCCGCTTTTCATAAGGCCATAAACCTGAGCACCTTGCAAGTCAATCTTCTTACTTGTCTTCCCGCAGTCTCCGGAAACGGAAAAATCGTTGCCGTCAAAGAGGAGCATCTTGGAATAGTCGTTCGAGTTCGATACAATTCTCGCCCGGATTGGTTCCGAGGAAATGCGGGATTGCATATCTATGATTTTTATCGTCTGACTGTCATGCGAGTTCACGATAAGCTTTTTCCCATTCTGTAAAAAAACTGATTCGGAAGGAACAGACGAGCCGAAGGGGAGATCGGACTCCACGATAATCTTATCTTTCCAAATCGCATATTTTCCGCCTTCACCAAAACCTACAAGCGTGTTATCGGAAGGATTATAAGAAAAATACTTCGCATCCAAATCGGGAAAATAGATTTCCTCCGTAGTATCACCGCTTTTTCCATCTAAGATATACATTTTGGAATAAGACTGAATAGCCAGCTTATCTCCGTTTTCACTCTCTACCATATATGCGCGTTTTGCGCTGTCGATATTCATCTTTTGCTGAAATACCACTGTTTTATCCGTTTGGGAAATCTTACTTATTCCATTTATAGTTAAAGCAAGGATATTTTCCCGGTCCTTGGAATATTTAGCGGAAAGGAAGGGCACGGGAGAAGCATTTCCGCTGATGTCCTGACTCATCTCCCTCGGAAAACTGTCTAAAACTTCACCGTTCGTAAGGCTTACTCTTTGCAGTTGATTTTCCGTATTGGAAAAGAGGACAAGGAGCGCCTCGCTGCCATCCTCCTTAATATCCACCGAGCGCAGTGAATCCTCTATAGTAAACTTCGTTTTCACTTCCCAGTCTGCGGTATCAAAAACATAGAAATCCGCTACGTTATTCTGGTATGTGATCATAAAGCATTGCGAATCATCCTCTGAAAACATGCAGAGCATAGGTATGCCGGGAACCTCCAACTTTTTCTTCTCTTCCCCGCTTTCCACATCATAAATGATACAAGTTCCGTCAAAGGACGCACTGGCAAGCAAAGTATCATCATGGGAAAATCGCACGAGCTTCACCTGCTGCGTATGCCCCGAAAATTTCTTCAGAATTTCCCCGTTTCCAGTACTCGCAATAGCCGTTTCGTCATTATCCACACCGAACGCCAGATATTTTTCATTATGACTTAAATCCATAAAGCTGAGCTTGTTCCCGGTGGAGATCGAAGTCAAGACGGAAGACCCGCTCTGGTAGATGGCATCATTAAAGACGGAAATCTCTTCGCCTCTTAAGCTCTTATACCTCGCCATTTTTTCCCGAATCGACTTCATCGCCTCTTTTGCGATTAAGACGGCTTTTAAGTGATCCCCGTCTTTTCCCGTATCTTTCGCCGTTTTCAGTAAGATACCGGCATTGGACTCCACCGCCTCCTGTCTCGCCTGCTCCGCCCTTTGGTAGGCATTCGTCATGAAGATACCGAAGATAAGGAAAATCACGCCGAGCGCAGAAGAAACCATGAGAATCCGTCGGTTTTTCCTCTCCTTATCTCTCTGCTTCAAGTCTCCAAAATTGCAGCCGAGAATCGCCGCTATAATTCGGTATTTTTCCGTCTTAAGGATCTTCAGCTCCTCCTTGGTTAATTCCGAAAGCTTTCCTTTGTCCGTTTTTTGCAGTACTTCATAGCCCGGAAAGTCTTTTTTCAACACCTCTTCCGGACGAATGTCCGCCGCAAGAACATCCAGAAAACTTTCCTCTTTTCCTCCTTTTAACTGTTTTAGAGGTGCGGGAAAAGATTCCTCCGGTTCACCTTCAATAAGAAGAGGAATGATACGGGAATCCCCGTGCAAGGCTCTGAAGGTTCGAATTTCCTTTTCACACCACTCGGAAAGCGGCGTTCTCTTCGAACAAATGACAATAAGAAAATGGCTTTCCATCAGTGCTTCTTCTATCGAGGTACTTAAGTCTTTTGCCGCAAGCTCCTCTCTGTCTCGAAATATACGAAAGCTCATCCTGTTCCCGTTTTGATAAAGTTCCTTAGGCGGTTTAAAGCTCTCTATCATTCTGTGAATTTCTTTGGCAATCGTCTGATCCGGCTCTACATGACGATAGCTGATAAAAGCATCATACTTATATTCTTTTTCCATACCGTTATCCATTTCTTCATGCAAACTTTTCTCCATGCTGTTCTCCGTACCCTTATTCAAACTCTTCTCCATCGTTAAGATTCCTCCTGAAACAGGCAAAACACGGAGAGTAAGTCATACTCCGGGTGACAGAGCGCAAATTTCTCCCCGATTACTTCTCCCCAATCCTCGATAAGGCAGGGGTGTGTTTTTCTGTTTTCGTCCTTCTTCTCTCCGTAGCGAAAGCCCATTGCATAGTAGCTGTTACACCATCTTTTATGCTCGAGCCGGGAGAGGAAATCCAGCAGCGGATTTTCCTCTAAAAAGCGGCAAAAGCACTGATGAAACTCTTCCGGATGTTCTTTTTGTCCCTTTTGCAGTTCCCTGAATTCCGAAAGCTTTTCCTTGCAATAGTCCCGAATATCCGCATCTTTTTTTCCCGGAAAAACTTTTCTTAAAATCTCTTCTTTCACCACTTGATGGGTCGCCGAGAGACGCGAGGAATTCTTCTTCACATAGCTGAGTGCATTCCAACTTGTTCCCTCCCCCATTCCGCTTAAGCTTGCTGCTTTATTGTAGGACTCGTTGAAGGCCTTTGCTCTCTTGTCCAACGATTCGCGAATGAGTACATTTTCCGTAAGTATCTCCGAAATATCTCCAAAGCTCCGAATTGCTCCGCCCTTTTTCGGAAGGAGCTCAGTTAAATCCACCTGGGTGACATTGCGAATAATCTTTGCCGACTGATTAAAATAGAGATTGATAAGATGCAAGGTTTTCAGGTTTTTCACGATATCCTTATCCATCAGAAAGAAAAGATCCGGCGTATCGCACATTGCGACTTTTCTTAAATAATTTTCCAGATGTTCCTTTTGTACCGTTTCCTTAGAAGAAGCCCCAAGTTCGATACATTCGATATCGAGCGCCATGGTAAGGCCGGAAGAAGGCGTCTTTCGTTTGGAAAAATCTTCTACAGCGGTTTCGCCATAGATAGAAAGAATCTCCGCAACTTTCTTCTCCGCATCTTCATCCAAAACCGTGATTTTCGTCTTTTTCGTTAAGGAAAATGTGGCATCGTTGGCAAGCTGCTTGAAAAGAGGAAGGCTCAGTTCATTTACCCCGAAAAGGAGGATATAAGGCGGATGAATCCTCACTTCCATATTGTCCACAGAAAGAACTTCCTCTTTAAGTGAGTCCTTCTCCCTTCTTTCCCCTTCCCGGTTCTCCGACGCCTCGTTTTGACTCCCGGATTCCCCTTCCCGGCTCTCCGACGCCCCGTTTTCGGGCGCAGAGAGCGTTAAAAGTCCGTTCAGGCTTTGGAAAAGACTGTCCCGAACAAGCTTTTCCTGAAGCAGCATCCTGATACTTAAGTCTCTTTCGTTAAAATGCACCGTATCAAGCTTTTGTAAACTCTCTTCTTTGTTTCGCTCCTCCGATAAAAGCTCCTCCATATAGGCCGCTACCGTACCGGACTCGGAATGAACATAGGCGGTCATCGCCCTTGCCGGCTTTATTCTTTCTATCACACCGGCATACAGGGAGAAATTGTCCAAGTCACTTTCCGCGGTAAAGAAAAGATATTTTGCGTTTTTTATCTTTAGAGTCGTAAAAAGTTCACGAATTTCATTCTTATCGCTCTTCCCAAAGTCCAAGCGGTAACAGGCGATTCCCTTTCTCTCATATTGATTTTTTAATCGTTCGTCCAAAAAATCCCCGGAAATGAGAGAGAGTCTGTAATTCTTTTTCGATTTTTTTAAATTCCCGATGAGAAGCTCCGTCATTTTCCCGCTTCCAAAAAGCACGATATGATTTCCGCTCAATCGGTTCAAAATCACATTTTTAGAGTGCAGTAAGATATTCGAGATTTGCGTGAAAATAAAAGCGGAGGTGAGAATCGGCGCCATCCACTTGGCAAACTCGTACATGATGCCGGCATTTGCCTCCGCAGAAAGAGGAGCGGCAAAGAGAAAGAGTTTAATGGTTCCGTAAAGCACTGCTGAAAGAAGTTGAAAGGGATTGGTAATTTTCCCCCTATAATCCTGATATAGACTGAACACGCCAAAGACGATGGTAAGAAGACATAAAAGCAATACGATTTTTTTCTTATAGTAATTTCTGTTTTCCGTC
>CAUSIX010000082.1:0-6627 GCA_963531555.1 uncultured Oribacterium sp. | reverse complement strand
TAGATCGATTTCAGCTCCGGTTTCCTTAGCAACTTCTCTGCACTTAGCAACAAGATCATCCGTCGGCATAAGTTCCTTCGGACCGCAAGCGCAGAAGTGCATGCCGAGCTTTGCACAAACGATCATAAGAGAGTTTGCAACGTTGTTTCTTGCATCACCGAAGAAAGTAAGCTTACGGCCACGTACATCACCAAACTCTTCCTTAACGGTAAGAATATCGGCAAGCATCTGTGTCGGGTGGTAAAGATCAGTTAATCCGTTCCATACCGGAACACCGGAATACTTTGCAAGATCCTCAACAACTTCCTGCTTAAATCCGCGATACTCAATACCGTCGAACATACGTCCAAGCACTTTTGCCGTATCTTCAAGAGACTCTTTCTTACCCATCTGGGAAGAACCGGAATCGAGGAAAGTAACGCCCATTCCAAGGTCACGTGCACCAACTTCAAAGGCACAACGTGTTCTGGTGGAAGTCTTTTCAAAAAGAAGCACAATCTGCTTTCCTTTCAAATAGCTGTGGTCAACACCATTTGCCTTCAGTCTCTTAAACTCGGCAGAAAGCTCCAAAAAATAACGGATTTCATCCGGTGTGAAATCCAACAATGTTAAGAAGCTTCTTCCTCTTACATTAACGCCCATAGTATAATCCCTTTCTCTTCTACATGGGTATACGAGTACTGCTCATTCTACCCGACATACGTGATTGCGGAAGATACCGCACTCTCACAAAACAAGACACTCTTCCTTAAGGAAAAATATCAGAACAGGGATCCTTACGGTATCCCCTCTAGTGCTACAGGATCCGTGCACAGCGTGCACGGTCCTGTTAAGCACAAATTAATCCTCACGAACAAGCGGCATAGACATACATCTGGGGCCGCCACGTCCTACGCAGAGGTTCGATGCTTCAAGTTCCAAAACGTTGAAACCGTTCTCCTTAAGATACTTATTCGTCACATAGTTACGCTTGTAAACGATAACGGTTCCCGGAGCGATACACAAAGTATTGGATCCGTCGTTCCACTGCTCTCTCTCAGCTGCAAGAGGATCTCCTGCGCCGCAGGGGAAGAGGCGAACCTTCGGAAGTCCCATGAACTTTGCCAGAATATCTTCCAGTTTGCCGGTATGCTCCTCAATCTTTACATCATGCTTTGCCGCATCCTTGGTGATAGCGAAAACCTGCAATGTTCCCATAATACCCGGGTGAATGGTGAAGGCATCCGTATCAATCTGTGTAAATACGGTATCGAGGTGCATGAATGCACGGCTAACCGGGATATTGAATGCCAGAATGGTCTCAATCTTATTGCCTTCGTTCTCGTAGAACATCTTCATAGCAAGTTCCTGGATTGCTTCCGGCTGTGTTCTCTGAGACATACCGATGAAGAGTAATTTCTCATTTACATTTAATACGTCTCCACCCTCGATATGGAAGTAATTGTTACGGCCATAGAGATCAGGAACATTTCCCGCATAATCCGGATGGTACTTGAAGATGTAATCAGCATAAATGGTCTCACGATTTCTGGTTACGGAGTACATTCTGTTGATAACCGCACCGTTTCCTACAGAAGCAAACGGATCACGTGTGAAGTACAGGTTCGGCATCGGATTAACGAGAAGATGAGATGCCGTAGCAATGCGATCTACCAAGAAATTGGTATGAATCTCGCCAAGCTCTTTAAAGGTAATTCCGGCCATGGTTTTCAGAACCAATTCCTTCTCATCGGTAAACTTCTTTAAATAATTCTTGATAATTTTATGATATTCTTCCGTATGCACTCCGGACTCGGTAATCCACTGATCAAGGAACTGCTCCTTGATCTCCGGTCGGGCCTTCAGGGTTTCTGCCATCAAATCCTCAAGGTAAACTACCTCTACACCGTGATCTCTTAAAATCTTGGCAAAACGATCATGCTCAACCTGTGCTTCCGCCAAATCGGGAATATCATCGAATAATAACTCTCCCAGTGTATCCGGGGTTAAGTTTAAGAGCTCTTCTCCCGGTCTGTGAAGTAAAACTTTCTTCAGTTTCTTAATCTCACTGGTTACATGAATGTTGGACATGCTTTTCCTCCTTTAATCAAAATGGCTTTAACAGATTGAATTGCGCGCATAGATTCAAAATGCCGTGCCAAAGTTAAACTAGATACTTTCTTGGAAAAACCGGGATTATGCATAAGCAGGATGCCTAATCCTTCCAATATTGTAACCTTATTTTTTAAGACCTATGGTAAGTTTATGCCCAAAATTTTGTATTTTTTTACAATATTTATGGTTCTTTTTTCTCTTCATCCAAAATCAGGATAGCCTCTGTTAGGCTTTTTGCCTTATCTTCTTCTAAAATGCGGAGTAAAGCTTCCAAATCCGCCTCATTCATATGCTTCTTGCCGATATATTGCTCTACCTCTTTAGAAAGCATAAGTGCCTTATCTCTCTCCGAATCCTCTAACTTGATACGATTATCACTGCTCTTCCTCCATTCCTCTTGTAAACTTTGAAGCCTCTCTTTTTCCGCATTTTCCAGCTCATCCTTTATAATTTCCTTGCTTACCGTTTCAAAGTTATGTAAAGCATTCTGCTTTTGTGCAATAAACTCATTTCGTTCCTCTGTAAGGCGTGCAATTTCATCATCATACTCCGTCAAATTATAATGTCCGTCATCGGAATCCTTCCGTATATCTCTCGCCATCGTTTTTATAGCTTTCTTGTTTTTAAAGATTTTTTTTCTGATGGAAATGCTTTGTTTTACTACTTCTCTGAATTTCCCAACCGTTCTATTTCCGAGAAACACATAGATTCCGCCAAATATCAGAATATCCAGAAGATAAATCCCCGCCAAATATAAAACGCCCTTTGCTTTAAGAAGGGAAAAATAAAGTCCAAGAGGAATCGCTGCAAAGAAGAATAAAAACAGGAAAATCAAAGACAAAAACTCCGTGAAGCCAACCGGTTTATACAACACGGCAAAGAGTTTGGAGGAAATAAAGACAGGGGCACCTTCTCTCTTACACACTCCCTCCATTTGTCTCTTCAGTTCCTTATTTTCTTGTTTAAGAGGAGCCGTTTCCTCCGCGATACGCTCTTTCATTCCTTTGTTTTTGGCGGCTTCTCTCGCAGCTTGCGACTTTTTGATTTTACCATTACTTTGGTTTATTTTTTGTTCGTAGGATTGGTCCAGTTCCTTTTGTCTCTCTTTAATTGTCTTATCAATCTTTTCATTTAAATCATTTCTCGCTTTTTCATAGGAAAGCTTTGCTTCTTTCTCTCTTTCTATAGAAACTTTCCGGTTTTCTTGAATTTCCTGAAAATTTTTCAATGCATCTCTCGCTTCTTCCAAAAAAAGTTTCGGATTCTCTGTCTCCAGTCCCATTTTTCACCTCCTATTTTTATAAGGATTGCCAGAAGCGAAGCTGTAGCAATCCTGTATCCATGAATTCCAAATCATTTTACTATTTACATCATTGTTTAACGCAAATATTATATTTTCCTGTAAACGTTAAGGACATTTCTACTCCTTCTCTTTTCCGAAGAAAAAGCAGGCTACCGTTCCGGGGCCGGTATGGCAGGCAATGGTTCCGCCGATATCAAAGATTTCCATGTTTCCCTCGGGATGAAAGCGGTCTCGAATACTTTCCGCAAGTTTCTTTGCATCCAGAGGACAAGCTGAGTGACTGATAAAGCACTTTTCAGTAGAAAGATACCCTTCCTTCTCCATCTTGGAAAGAATATTTTCCATAGCCTGCTTCTTCCCCCGGACTTTCTCAATAGGCTTCAGTTTTCTCTCTTCCGTAATCTTTAAAACCGGACAAATTTTAAGCAGTCCGCCAATAAAGCCTGCCGCCTTACTGACTCTTCCGCCTTGGATAAAAAAGCGAAGATCGGACGTAAAGAAATATGCATGAAGACAATTTCTCCATTTTTCCACTTCTATGCGAAGCGTCTCCATATCCAAGCCCTGTCTTTTCAGATCACAGGCCTTATCCACCAACAGACCATAACCAGAAGAAGCCATCAGAGAATCTACGATTTCGATTTTTCGCTCCGGGAATTCTTCCAGTAAAATGTCCTTTGCAATATGACAAGAATTAACGGTACCGGATAATCCGCCGGAGAGACAGATATGGAAAATGTCCTGCCCCTGCTCTAAATATTTTCGGAAGCTGCCGATATATTCCTCGGTATTCACCTGTGTGGTCTGACTTTTCTTACCGGAAAGCATCTGTTCAAAGAGCTTATCCTGCGGGATAGACTCATAAAAATCATCCGGGAACTCCTCTTCCTCCAAGAAAAACTTCGCATAAATCAGATTGACGCCCCGTTCCTCCGCCCAGCCCTTTCTTAAATCCATGGTAGAACAGCAAGAGAGTATATAATTCTCCATCTTTTATCCTTTCTATCATTAAATGATTTTATCAATGCAAATCTTTATTCTCCGAGCACGTTTCGAATCGCTACCGGTGTTCTGTAATTCCAGCGATAAATCCGGATTCCGGAACGACGGGATGCGGCGTTTACGACCTGACCGTTTCCGATGTAGATGCCGACATGGTTTATCACTCCTCTACGGTTCGCATAGAAAATCAAATCACCGGGTTTAATGTTTTCACTGCTTACTTTTATTCCGGTTTTTGCCTGTTCCCTGGATACTCTCGGAAGAGACACACCGTATTTACTCATAATCGTCTGTGTAAATCCGGAACAATCACAACCTCGCGTAAGAGAGGTCCCTCCCCATACATAGGGATTTCCCACAAACTGGCAGGCAAAATTCACTAAATCACTTCTTCTCTTAGCCGCCTGGTTTGCCCTGTCCTGTGCCGGGCGATAGCTGATTGCCTCGTAAAGAGCATAGCTCACGGAAACATTATTATCTCTTGTCGAGACAAAGGCCCCCTGTTCTCCGTCCTCATCATCGCCGGAGTCTAAATCAAGCTGCACCCAACCGTCCAGCTGATTCACCACGGAATATCTTTGGTCTCTCGTGATTTTTGTCCAAGCAGAAGAATTTAAATCCGGACTGGAACGAACATTTAACGAGTCGGTATTTACTATGGCCATTACCGTGGCATGCTCCAATGCAAGGTTTTCCGCTTCCTTTCCTCTTGCTACAAGTTCCGCCTTCACGTAACCCGTAATGCCGCCGGACTCTATTTTTAACCACCCGTTTTCTTCGGAAAGAATATTTGCTCCCGCAAAACTTGGAAACTTTCCGATGATATTCTCTATTCCTTTATCCTCCGGACTCGAACGGATATTAATATAGTCCTGTGCCTTGGAAACGCCCAAATTGTCATATAGATTCAGGACTTTCTGGCGGAGATTTAAGCTTCTCGCCTCATCGAGACCATATTCCAGACGAACATTTTCCGACTTGGAGGAAATATAAGCTTCTTCCACTCCTTCAATCGTATCCGCAGAAATCTTCAAATAGTCCTTTCCGCTTCGGCTGAGAACGATGTATCGCTCCCCTTTAGCACAGGAGGAAAGCGTATTTCCCTCAACTTTTTCCGGGGTGGAACGAATACGAAGCTTATCGGCTAAAATGGTCACCCTCGGTGCCATAAAATCACAGGCTTTTTTCTTCGCCTCTTCCCCTTCCAGAAGGTATTGTTTTGCAATATATCCTTCCAGGCCGCCGGAACGCACCTTCGCCCAACCTTCTTTTCCTTCCGGATTGGCATCCAGTACTTCCACACCGGCGCCGTTTCGCAAAAGACCGATGATATTTCGAATGTCATTTTCATTGGTATCCGAACGAAAGTTGATGTAAGAATCGCATTGTACCAGACCTAAATTTTGGTATTTACTCAGTGCCGCTTCCTGCTCTGTCTTAATTTTCTCATCCAGTTTAAGCTTAAGCTCCGAATCACTCGCCTTTTCCGTCTCCCCTCCCATTTCGCTCGGAGATAAGACGGACGCACTGGCTTTTTCCTTTTCGGAGGAATGCCTGCAAGAACACAAAAAAAGGCTCGCAAACAAGAGCAGTAAGCCTATTTCCCGAATTCTGTTTTTACTCTTTCTCTTCTTCATAGTAAGTACCTGTTTTTACAAGCCACGATTCGTTCTTCCGCCTATATCTTATTCAGACTGATAAAAGCGCCCTGCACCCCTCTTCTTCCCTGACTGTATCGATGAGAAAAGAATAAATCAGGCCTTTCCATGGTGCAGTAGCCGCTTATGGAAATATTTTCCGGCGGAATAAAGGCTTCCAAGGCAATGATACGATTAAGCTCCCATAAGTCGATGTGGAACTTTTCTTCGGACACCCGTTCAATAGGGGAAGCATTTTTTGTCTCTTCCCTTAGCGCGGGGAAAGCCTCTAAAAATGCTTCTCCCACATCCTCTGATACCTCATAACAATTCTTACAGATACTCGGTCCGATTGCAATATAGATTTCTTCAGGTTTGGAAGAAAATTCTCTTTGCATTGCCTCTATCACGCGTGCCAGAATCCTTCCGTGCGTTCCTCTCCATCCGCTATGGCAGGAGGCGATAGCTCTATGCCCCTTATCGTAGAAAAGAATCGGCACACAGTCCGCAGAGAAGGCAGTGAGTATCACCCCTTCTTCATTTGTTATAAGGGCATCCACATCCGTGTAATTTCTTTCCCGGAAAATGCCC
>CAUSIX010000081.1:0-6650 GCA_963531555.1 uncultured Oribacterium sp. | reverse complement strand
ACCATGGATGAAGGCTGTTCCCATGCTGTTTTACAGAGTTTTATTCACCTTTATGAGAAGGGATATATTTATAAAGGCGCTAAAATTATTAACTGGTGCCCGGTTTGTCAGACCTCTATTTCCGATGCGGAAGTGATTCATGAAGAAAAGGAGGGATTTTTCTGGCATATCCTTTATCCTATCGTAGGGGAAGAGGGCAAGTTTGTGGAGATTGCCACAACCCGTCCGGAAACGCTTCTTGGTGATATGGCGGTTGCCGTAAATCCCGATGACGAGCGCTATAAGGATTTGGTAGGAAAAGAACTTCAGCTTCCGTTAACGGATAGAACCATTCCCGTCATTAGCGATGAATATGTAGATAAAGATTTCGGAACCGGTTGCGTAAAGATTACCCCGGCGCATGATCCGAACGATGCTCTGGTGGGAGAACGCCATCATCTTAAAGTGATGAATATCTTTACGGATGATGCAAAGATTGATTTACCGGGATCGAAATATCACGGCATGGATCGCTATGAGGCAAGAAAAGCCATGGTGTCGGATCTTAAGGCACTCGGGCTGTTAAAGAAGGTGGTACCGCATACGCATAACGTAGGAATCCATGATCGCTGTGGAACTACCGTTGAACCCATGGTGAAACCCCAGTGGTTTGTGAAGATGGAAGAGATGGCGAAGCCTGCCATTGAAGCCTTAAAGAGCGGAGAGTTACAGTTTATTCCGGAAAATTACGGAAAAACTTACCTCCATTGGTTGGAAAATATCAAAGACTGGTGTATTTCCAGGCAGATTTGGTGGGGACACCGTATCCCTGCCTACTATTGTGATGCTTGCGGCGAAGTGGTAGTCAGTGAGAAGATGCCGGAAACCTGTCCGAACTGAGGCGGAAAGCATTTTACGCAGGATGAGGATACCCTGGATACCTGGTTCTCCAGTGCGCTCTGGCCCTTTGAGACGCTCGGCTGGCCGGAGAATACGGAAGACTATCGGTATTTTTATCCGACCGATGTCCTGGTAACCGGCTATGATATTATCTTCTTCTGGGTAGTAAGGATGGTCTTCTCCGGAATCGAGCAGACCGGAAAGGTTCCCTTTAAGAAGGTTTTGATTCATGGCCTCGTGCGGGATGACCAGGGAAGAAAAATGAGTAAGTCTCTCGGAAACGGTATCGATCCTTTGGAAATTATTGCGGAATACGGTGCGGATGCTCTTCGTATGACACTGCTTACCGGGAATGCGCCCGGAAACGATATGCGTTTCTATATAAGCAGAGTGGAGGCGAGCCGTAACTTTATGAACAAGGTTTGGAACGCTTCCCGTTTCCTTTTCATGAATTGTAGTGAAGAGGAATGTAAGGCGTTGTCGAATCTGTCTTCGCTTAAGAACCCGACGCTTTCCGAACTCTTAGAGAAAGTTCCGGAGAATCTCGAGATGGCGGATAAGTGGATTCTTTCCAAGTTAAACGGTGTTGTAGCGGATGTGACGAGAAACATGGAGTCCTTTGACCTCGGTATCGCCCTGGATAAGACACAGAGCTTTATCTGGGAGGAGTTTTGCGACTGGTATATCGAGATGGTGAAGCCCCGTCTCTATAATGAGGGAGGAGAAAGCAAGCATCTCGCTTTATGGACTTTATTGAAAGTTCTTAAGACTTCCTTAAGCCTGCTTCATCCGTTCTGTCCCTTCATTACGGAAGAAATCTATGACACGGAGAAGTCACTGTTTAAGGAAGAGGAAAAGCCGCTTATGCTTTCCGACTTTCCGAAATACACGGAAACACTGGATTTTACTGCCGAAGAAAAAGAAATTGAAGAGATTAAGGAGGCGGTTCGTGCAATACGAAACATTCGTACGGAAATGAATGTGGCACCCTCTAAAAAAGCCAGAGTTTACCTTGTTTCCGAGGAAGAATCGTTAAGAAAATCGTTCCAACATAGTAAGGTTTTCTTTGCTACCCTTGCTTTTGCTTCCGATGTTATAATACAGGAGAATCGGGACGGAATTCCTGAGAATGCCGTATCCGTTCTCATTCCGAAGGCAAATCTGTTTATTCCCTTCAGTGAACTCGTAGATATTGAAAAAGAGAGGGAGAGGCTGGAAAAGGAAGAGGCGCGTCTTCTGAATGAAATAAAACGTGCAGAAGGAATGTTGAAAAATGAGCGTTTTCTTGCCAAAGCTCCTAAAGAAAAGGTGGAGGAAGAGGAAGAAAAAGCAAAGAAATACAGAGACATGTTAGAACAAGTTAAAGAGAGAAAGTCCACACTTTCTTAGTATTTCAACCTTCCTTTACAAGACGGGAGGTTTCATGAAGAAATTCATACAGTTATGTTTATTCTCTCTTGCCCTTTTCTTTTGTTTTTCCACTGCGAGTTTGGCGGGGGAGAGAGAGGCAAATGAGCAGGAAATCACAGCGGTAAAGGCGGGGCAGAGCTCGGCATACAGCTGGGAAAACGGCGGAAAAAGCTGGAAGCTTTTGTATTTGGATACCAAGGCTAAGGCTTGGAAGTACGCCAAGGATCGGTGGGTGCAGATCGGAAGCCATTTTTACTTCTTTGACACAGAAGGAAATGCGATGGAGGGCTGGTTTCAGCTTGACGGGAAGTGGTACTTCGCCGAGTATGACAATAAGAAAAGAAGCAATGAAAATGCCGGGATAGTTCTTATGGGCTGGGCTTCCATTCCGAATGAGAAGGGCGTTTACCATAGCTTTTACTTTACGAAAGACGAAAATGGACGTCCGAGCGGAATGCTGCAGGGTTCTCCCGGTCGTTACGATGCCTTTACGGTGGAGGGCAAGCAGGTTTATATCGACGACTTGGGCTATGTGGACAGGCGCTCCGTTTCCGATACGGTTCCCAAGTTTTCGGCAAAGAGGGAGTAGAATGACCGTAAGAGTTTGTTCGGTTGGCAAAATCAAAGAAAAGTTTTATAGAGAGGCACTTTCCGAGTATGGAAAGCGCCTCTTTAAGTATTGTAAGTTGGAAATGATGGAAGTTATAGACGAGAAAACAAAGGAGGGGGCGAGTAGTGCCGAGGAAGAAGCCGTTTTGGAAAAGGAAGGAAAAAGGCTTTTGGAAAAGATACCGGAGCGCTCCTTTGTGATTGTGCTTGCCATAAAAGGAAAGGAATGGGATTCCCTAGAGATGGCAAAGAATCTGGAAAAGCTCTTTGTGGAAGGGAAAAGTGATATTACTTTTGTGATAGGCGGGTCCCTCGGGCTTCATGAGGCGGTATATAAGAGGGCTGATCTTTTGTTAAGCTTTTCCAAACTGACATTTCCGCATCAGCTCATGAGAGTTCTATTGTTGGAGCAAATATACAGATGTTTTCGTATTAATTCCGGAGAACCTTATCATAAATAACGGAAAAAACGACGAATAAAAGCATTTTTTATAAAAGCATTTTATAAAAGCTTGACAAAGATTTTATTTTATTGGGATTATGCTGGAATTTCCTCCTTTAAAATGTTAGAATTTTTAGAAGAAAGTTGTCCGTGATAAGCTGCTGCCAAATTTTTTTAAATTATGGTATAGAGGCTTTTCGGAGTGTGCGTTTTGATAAGATTAAAAAGAAAAGGAGGGTAAAATGTTTCAGTCAGGCACTTATGTGGTTTATGGCTGTAAGGGGGTTCATAAGATTTTGGGAACAACACATCTGAATCTGGAAGGCGTTCCGAAAGATCGGGAATACTATGTTATGCAGGCGGTAAAGAAGCCGGATGGCGCAGTCTATGCTCCGGTGGAAGCAGGAAAAACGAATATGCGTTCAGTGATGACGAAGGAACAGGCGGAAAGTTTTCTTCATGCTGCGGAAGGTATTCATGCTTTGTCCTGTAAAACACCGAAGCAAAGAGAGGAAAACTGCAGAGAGGGAATCAAAAGTTGCTCTCCGGATGCACTTTTGCAGGTAATTAAAACTGTCATGGAGAGAAGGGAAGAGAGAGCCAGGCAAGGAAAGAAGCTTACCCTTTTGGATTTACACTTTATAGAGCAGGCAGAGGATATTCTTTACGAAGAGTTGGCTATTTCCCTCAGTATTTCACGAGTAGAGGTGGAAGAGAAGATTAAAGCGTACGCATCATAAGAATGGGGGAATCAGGACTTTATAAGCGATAACCGTTATAGTAAAGATAGGCGACCATGCGGGAGAATCCGGCTTGGTCGTTTTCTTGTTCTTCCGCTTTCTTTTCTTAGGACTTCTTTTATTCCGGGAGCTTCTTCCGTTCTGCTTTTTTGTTCCGCCGACTTCCCGTTTCTTTTCATTCTGCCGTTGTCAGGAAGAATAGTTTTTCGTATACTGTTCTGGTGTTTTATCGGGAAAGGAGCAGCTTTTATGGTTCATAAGAATATCGCCGAAGGAATACGCTATACTGTAGTCGGCGTTTTAACAACGGCGGTGAACTATATTTTTTACGGGGGATTTGATTTTCTTTTTGAAAAAATGGGAATGCCCTCCGTACTTTCCTATAAGTTAGCTTATGGGATAGCCTTTCTTGCAGCGGTTCTTTTTGCTTTTTTCAGCAATAAATATATGGTTTTTCGAAAGAAGGAGGGAAAGCTCTTCAAAGAAATTCTGTCTTTTTTCGCTCTTCGTATATCATCCGGGCTTGCGAGCTTTTTCCTCCTGGTACTTTTGGTGGATGTCCTTAGACTTACCCATACGGCAGGGTGGATTTTGAGCTCGGTCATCAATCTTTTGGTAAATTATATCGGAAGTAAATTTTTTATATTTCAATAATGAGTTTTCATTAGTTTGCCATTTTTGGATATTCCGGTTTCTAGTTGTGATTCACAGGGGGAAAAGATGAAAAAAAATCTGCTAAAAAAAGAAGACGGCTTTGCCTTCCTTTTACCGCTTATTACCATGCTTTTGATTTTTATTTTGAAGGGGATTTATCCGTTTGGACAGCAGAGCTTTCTAAGAACGGACCTCTATCATCAGTACGCTCCTTTTTTACGGGAGTTTCAGGCTAAGCTGCAGAGTTTTTCCCCCATGAGTTATAGTTTTCATCTGGGATTGGGTGTTAATTTCACCGCACTTTATGCCTATTATTTGGCCAGCCCGCTCAATTTATTTATTTTCTTTTTTCCTAAAGGATTGGTGGTCGAATTTGTCAGTTATTTGATTGTTTTCAAAATTGCGTTATGCGGATGTTCGGCATCGATTTATTTTAGAAGACATTTTCGAAGAGGGGGCTATTTTTCCGTAATTTTTGGAATTCTTTATGCCCTCTCCGGCTATATTGCCGCATATTCCTGGAATGTGATGTGGCTGGACTGCCTGTTTCTTTTTCCTCTCCTTCTTCTGGGCTTGGAATACATGATGGAGAGGAGGGGGGCGCTTCTTTATACCGTGAGTCTCGCCCTGTCCATTCTTTGCAACTACTATATCAGCATCATGATTTGTCTCTTTTTGATTCTCTACTTTGTCAGTCTATTCTTTGACGGGAGAGAACGGTCCGGGAAAGAAATCGGAAGAAGGATAGGGGATTTTGTCCTTTACTCTTTTCTTTCCGGAATGATGGCGGCTGTTTTCCTTTTGCCGGCAATCTTCACGCTTAGACTTACTGCGTCATCGGATCTTTCCTTTCCGAAGACGATTAGCCAGTATTTCGGCATTATCGATATGATGGCGAGACTTCTTCCTTTCGTGGAAACGGAACAGGGCTTAAAGCATTGGCCGAATATTTATGCCGGAAGTCTGAGCTTATTTATCCTGCCGCTTTATTTTATGAACCCGGCGATTGGCAGAAGAAAAAAAATAATTTACGGAAGCTTTATGCTCATTTTCTTTTTAAGCTTTTCCGTGAATGTATTGAATTTTATATGGCATGGACTGCATTATCCGAACAGTCTTCCGGCAAGACAAAGCTTCATTTTTATTTTACTCTAACTTCTTATGGGGGCGGAATGGTTTTTAAAGCGAAAATATAATACGGAAAAGGAACTGTCCATCTCCCTTTTTTTAAGCTTTTTCTTTGTGATTCTTTGCCAGAAACTGATTAGTGATCAAGCCTTTCACTGGTCCGTGTTTTATCTTGCTTTGGCTTTCCTTTTTCTTTACTATCTTATCTTTTCTCTGGAGAAGAAAGGATTTTCGCTTCGAATCACCAATCTCCTGCTTCTCGGGCTTTGCTTTTTCGAACTGACAGCCAACATGGCGGTGACTTCGGTGATTACCACCAGCCGTTCTGCCTATCTGGAAGGCGGAAAGGAGACGGAAAAGATTGTAAGGGAAATAAAAAAGGAGGATTCGGGATTTTATCGTCTTATACGAGAGGACAGTAAGACGAAGGATGACGGTGCTCTTTTGCAGTATCCTTCCGCGTCTATCTTTTCTTCCACGGCTTACGGAAATATCACAAAATGCTTTACCAAGCTCGGTATGGAGGCTTCTACCAACGCATATTCCGTGCAGGGGGCTACACCGCTTACGAAGATGCTTCTTGGTATAAAATATGAGATTCTAAAGGGAGAACCCCAATACACGAAGGAAGTAGGACTTTCCTATCGATTGGCGGAAGGGGAATATCTTCTCTATAAAAATGAATATGTGCTTCCTGTCGGCTTTCTTCTTACGGAAGATGCGCTTTCGGACTTTGACCTTAATTCGGGGAATCCGGCTTTGGTGCAGAATTCCATAGCTTCGGCACT
>CAUSIX010000080.1:0-6741 GCA_963531555.1 uncultured Oribacterium sp. | reverse complement strand
GAAGCATAAATCTCATCCGTCAGAACATAGAGGTTATGCTTCAAAATAAGAGGAGCGATTGCCTCTAAATCCTCTTTCTCCATAATGCTTCCCGTAGGGTTGTTCGGAAAAGGAAGAATTAAAAGCTTCGATTTTTCCGTAATAGCCGCTTCGAGCTTCTCCGGCGTTAAGCGGAACTCATCCTTTTCTTCCAGTGGAATCGGTACCGGTACGCCATACGCCATTCTGGCACAAGGCAAGTACGAAACATAGCAGGGCTCCGGAATCAAAACCTCATCTCCCGGAAGAATCATCACCCGCATAGCAAGGTCTATTGCTTCCGACCCCCCTACCGTAATCATCACTTCATTTTTTGCGTTATAGCTTATGCCGTGCTGACTTTCCACTTTATGGCTGATTTCTTCACGAAGCTCCATGAGTCCGGCATTGGAAGAATAAAAAGTCCGGCCTTTCTCCAGAGAATGGATTCCTTCTTCCCGAATATGCCAGGGCGTATCAAAGTCCGGTTCCCCGACGCCGAGGGAGATGGCATCCTTCATTTCCGACACCAAGTCGAAAAACTTTCGAATTCCGCTGGGTTTAATGGCAAGCACTTCCGGATTTAACTCTTTCATCATGGAGATACCTGCATTCTTTCATCGGATTTTGCGACACTGAGTCTTGTTCCGTGATCTTTGTAACGCTTCAAAACAAAGTGCGTTGCCGTGGACAGCACAGACTCCATCGGTCCAAGCTTCATGGACACAAAATTGGCCACTTCCTTCATGGTTCTGCCCTTAATCATCACCGTAAAGTCATATCCTCCACTCATAAGATAGAGCGCATCCACTTCTTCATATTGGTAAATGCGCTCCGCAATACTGTCAAAGCCCATTCCTCTTTGCGGGGTTACCTTCACTTCAATCAAGGCATCCACGCGCTCATCCTTTGTGTTATCCCAATTAATCAGAGCATGATAGCCGCAAATGGTACCGTCTTTCTCCATTTCCGCAACTTCTGCAGCAACTCTCTCCGGTTCTTCTCCTAAAAGAGCTGCTATGTCCTCTGTACTGAGCTTCGCATTTTTTTCAATGATATTTAAAATTCTTTCTCTCATAGCCTTTTCCATTCTTCCGTTTTATCAAACAAATTAAGCAGAGTTATGTCCCTCCTATTTTACCCAATATGCCAATAGCTATCAAGCCCGCAGGATAAAAAGATAGGAAGTCGAACGACTCCCTATCCAAACATCTCTGTTTCTTCTTTACGTAAGTATATCCGATCCTCTTTTATGTAAGTATCTCTCTTCTTTATGTAGGTATCTTTATTTCTTCTTTTGTGAAAATCTCCTCCAGACTGTCGGTCTCCTGCTTGTAAAGATAGGACTCTCCGTATTCATCCTTTCGAATCCGCTTCTTTTCTGCATGAAAGCGCCCGATACAGCTCGCCTCTATTCCTTTTTCTCTTACAAGGCGGGCAAAGTCCTCTCCTCTTTCAAGACGAAGGAGAAAGGCGCCTTTCGAGTGAAGGGCATACGGAGAAAGCTGAAAATGCTCGCAAAGCTCGATGGTACTTTGCAAAAAAGAAATCTTCCGGTAGGAGAAGGAAAAACCTCCCCCTCCAATCTCTCCTAAGCCGAAAAGAATCCCTCCTCTCCCAAGAGGTAAAACTTCCGCTACGGAGAATTCTTTTACAAAGCCGGGAAATACATCCTCTATCTTCCCTCTTTTAATTTCTCCCGCATTTTCCTTTGCCCGGATATCCTCCTCATAAAGAGGGACAGGCTCTCCGTTTCTTTCCTTATCAGTGAACAGATAGCTATTCTCTGCGGAAAATGAAAGACTTTCCTCCTTCCAAAAAAGGCGGGGCAAGTCCTCTATTCGCTGTCTCTCTTCTTTTTGATAGCGTGCGGAAAAGGGAAGTGCATTTCCTTTTTCCCATAAAAAGCGGCTACCCGAAATTCCCGGGTAGCCCAGTAAAACCAGATCCTCTATCTTTTTCTGAGATTCTTCTTTATTCATCCTTTATTTCGCTTTTTATATGATTGGATTTCTTTTCGCAATGATTCTGCAATCCATATACAGTTTTTCCGCCTACTATCGTATGCCGTTTCCCTTATTAATACTGTTTTATTACATTGTTTTACATTACTGACACTGTGTTTTTACTACACAATTACATCCTTGTGAGAAGCGGTGTCAAAACCATTCCCAAAACCATAAGTGCGGCTAAAACGAAAACAATCACGGCGGTAATCGTCTTCTTTTGTTTCGGACTAAACATAAATCCCCCTTTCCCTTAAAGCATTTCCAATATGAGTTATCAGGATAACATGCTTTTTAGACTTTATAAATAGGTCTTCTTATAAAATTCCAGTCTTCCCAAGGCTCTTGCCAGTGCAGCCTGCGATTTCTTATATTCCATATAGCTTTGCTTCTGTCGAAGCTCCTCTTCGGCTCTCTCCTTCGCTTCCTCTGCTCTTCGAATATCCATCTCTTCCTTTGTCTCCAAAGTGTCTACAAGAAGCGTCAGACGGTTATTGGCAAATTGTAAAATGCCCTTCCCAACCTCAACATGTACCCAAGAGCCGTCCGGCTTCTGGGCATCCAGTACACCGATTTCCACCGCAACGACGATGGGGGCATGGTGCGCCATAAAGCCGATCTGTCCATCCAGTGTTCGAACATTCAGATACCGAAGTTTATCGTCATAGTAGACCTTGTTCGTTGCAATAACCTTTGCACTGAACAAGCCTTCATTTCCTCGCATCATACGGAACTCCTTTAGTTCTTTAAGCTTTCCGCCTTCTTCTTCACATCATCGAGATTTCCGACATTGAAGAAAGCAAGCTCCGGAACCTGATCCATTTCTCCGTCAATAATGGCCTTAAAGCCTTCAATCGTTTCTTTCAGGGGAACATATCGACCGGCAACACCGGTAAACTGCTCTCCCACAAAGAAGGGCTGAGAAAGGAAGTTACGTATCTTTCGTGCGCGGTACACAAGAAGCTTATCTTCCTCGGAAAGCTCTTCCATACCGAGAATCGCGATAATATCCTGTAATTCCTTGTATTTCTGTAAAATCTGCAGCACGCTTTGCGCCGTCTCGTAATGCTCTTTTCCCACGATATCCTCTTCCAAAATACGGGAAGAAGACTCCAGCGGATCCACCGCCGGATAAATACCCTGCTCCACAATCTTACGGGAAAGCACGGTTGTGGCATCAAGGTGCGCGAAGGTCGTCGCCGGTGCTGGGTCGGTAAGATCATCCGCAGGCACATAAACCGCCTGTACGGAGGTTACGGAACCGGCCTTCGTGGATGCAATACGCTCCTGCAGCTGTCCCATTTCGGAGGCAAGGGTCGGCTGATAGCCTACTGCAGAAGGCATTCTTCCGAGGAGGGAGGAAACTTCTGAACCCGCCTGTACAAAACGGAAGATATTGTCAATGAAGAGCAGCACATCCTTATGCTGCACATCCCGGAAATACTCCGCCATGGTAAGCCCCGTCTCCGCCACTCTCATTCTGGCACCGGGCGACTCGTTCATCTGCCCGAATACAAGCGCCGTGTTCTTGATAACGCCGGACTCCGTCATCTCGTTATAGAGGTCATTTCCCTCACGGGAACGCTCTCCCACACCGGTAAAAATGGAATATCCGCCATGCTCTGTTGCGACATTTCGAATCAATTCCTGAATCAGGACCGTCTTTCCTACACCGGCACCCCCGAAGAGGCCGACCTTTCCGCCCTTCGCATAGGGGGCAATCAGGTCAATGACCTTAATTCCGGTCTCCAAGACCTCCTGCACCGGGCTTTGCTCGGTAAAGGCAGGCGGTTTTCTGTGAATTTCCCATCTTTCCTCGGTAGTAATCGGGTCTTTTCTGTCAATGGTCTCTCCCAATACATTAAAGAGTCTTCCGAGAGTTTCCTCTCCTACCGGAACGGCAATTCCTCTTCCCGTGGACTGCACTTCCATATCTCTTTCCAAGCCCTCACTGGGGGATAACATGATACAGCGAACCGTATTGTCTCCTAAATGGTCTGCCACTTCCATGGTCGACTTTACCCCGTGGTTGTCCACCGTGAGAGCCGTCTTAATGGTAGGAAGCGGATTTTCCATGAATTCCACATCCACAACAGGACCCATAACCTGTACGATTTTTCCTGTTTGCATCTACCCTTCTCCTCTCTTCCTATTTTTTCTTCGCCTTTGCAGCCCTTTGCGCCTTGGCTCCGGCAGCAATTTCCGTGATTTCCTGTGTAATCTGTGCCTGACGCACACGATTGTACTGAATGCGAAGCTTTTGCTTCAGTTCATTTCCGTTTCGATTCGCCGAATCCATCGCGGTCATTCTGGCATGTTGCTCCGCACAAAAAGATTCGACGAGAGCACTGTAGATATAGCCGTTTAAGTAGTCCGGAATAACATTTTCCATCAAGGCATCCGGACTCGGGAAAATGTTAAAAGCCTCGTAATTCGCCGTTATCGGCACTTTCACAAAGACGGGATGCAACTTATCTAAAGGCAGGAGCTGTTCCTCCAGGCTTTCCATCTCCAAAGAGCTCTTCATTCTGGTATAAGCAATATGGAGCTCATCAATTTCCCTATTCTGAAAAAGCTCCAGCATCTTTCTGGTAATGACTCTCGCTCTATGGAGTGTCGGATTCTGCGCCGTGTAGCGAAAGGTTTCATCAATCGGAATCCGCCTTGTATGAAAATAACTTCGCCCCATCTCACCGACGACGAAAAGTCGGGTACTTTTATATTGCTTTAAAAGCTCCTCCGTCTCTTTAATGACATTGTGATTATAGGCGCCGGCAAGTCCCTTATCCGCCGTAACGCAGATGATGGCAACCTTACCTTCTCCCTCGGCTGTTTCCTCTCTGGAATCCAGAAAGGGGTGGGTATAGTCTTCGGGCAAATGTCGCATAACACGCGCAATCATCGACTGCAGGGTGTAAAAATACGGCTCTGTCTGGGCCAGCTCCGCCTTCGCCTTACGCATCTTCGTACTGGATATCAGATACATCGCATTGGTAATTTTCATCGTATTATCAATGCTGCCGATTCGATCTCTTAGTTCTCTTGTTGTAGGCAAAATATGCCTCCTTTATGATTGTTCTTCCGCCTCTTTCTTCCGGAAGTCATGGTAAACGGAAATAATCTGCTCTACAAGGTCGTCTGCAAGCATTCCGGAAATCTCGATATTTCTTAAAATATCCGGCTCTTTCTCTTCAAAATATTGAAGAACTCGATTCTGCAAGCTCTTGACCTCTTTCTTATCTACGTCCAAAAATTCTTTATGAAGAGCCAGAACAAGAGTCACCACCTGTTCTCCTAAGGAAAGCGGTCTTCCCAGAGGCTGCTTTAAAAGCTCCATGAGAATCGCCCCCTGCGTAAGCTGAGTTTTTGTGCTCTCATCGAGGTCGGAGGAGAACTGGGTAAATACCGCCATTTCTCTATATTGTGCAAGGTCGATACGAAGAGATCCTGCTGCCTTCTTCATGGCCTTCGTCTGTGCCGCACCGCCTACACGGGAAACGGAAAGTCCTACATTGACCGCAGGACGCTGCCCCTCAAAAAAGAGATTACTCTCCAGGAAAATCTGTCCATCTGTAATGGAAATGACATTCGTCGGAATATAGGCGGAAACATCTCCGTCCTGCGTCTCAATAATCGGTAAAGCGGTGATACTTCCTCCGCCAAGCTCATCGGAAAGACGGCAGGAGCGCTCTAAGAGGCGAGAATGCAGGTAGAATACATCCCCGGGATAGGCTTCACGACCGGGAGCTCTTCCCAAAAGAAGAGAAAGTGCACGGTAGGCTACTGCATGCTTGCTTAAGTCGTCATAAACAATGAGCACATCCTTCCCCTCGTACATAAAGTACTCCGCAAGGGAGGTTGCCGCATAGGGCGCGATATACTGAATCGGTGCCGGATCGGCCGCTGTCGCCGCAAGGACGCAGGTATAGCTCATGGCATCATGCTTCTTTAAGTTCTCGACAAGTGCCGCAATGGTGGACTCCTTCTGTCCGATTGCCACATAAATACAAAGGCAGTTCTTCCCTTTTTGATTCAAAATGGTATCCATTGCTATGGATGTTTTTCCGGTCTGTCTGTCCCCGATAATTAACTCTCTCTGTCCTCTACCGATAGGGAACATGGAATCAATCGCCAAAATACCGGTCTGCAAAGGAACATTGACCGTTTTTCTGTCAATAATTCCGGGTGCAGGCTGCTCAATCGGACGATAATCCCGAGTAACAATTTCTCCCTCGCCGTCAATCGGATTTCCGAGGGCATCCACTACTCTTCCAAGGAAGGCATCTCCCACGGGAATACCCGCCATTTTATTGGTACGAACGGCACGGCTGCCTTCCACAATTCCCTCTTCATCTCCAAAGAGGATGACGCCGATACGATTTCTTTCAATATTTTGCACCATACCGCGGACACCGTTGTCAAATACAACCACCTCTCCATACATGGCATGGTCCAGTCCGTTGATGACCACAATGCCGTCTCCTACGGAACTGACAAAACCGATTTCCTTCTTTTCCGCCTTCAGATCAAAGTCCTCTACAGAGCTTTGCAGGATACTCACGATATCCTGACTGCTTCCGCCGAGACGCTTACTCATTACTTCATCAAGGAACTGTTGTCTTCTGCCCTTGGTACTCCAGTCGTACTGGTCATTGCCCACCTCAAGAATAAAGCCTCCGCCTAAGGAAGCATCCTCTTCGAGTCTCATTTCAATATT
>CAUSIX010000079.1:0-6854 GCA_963531555.1 uncultured Oribacterium sp. | reverse complement strand
GAACGGAGATGGATTATGCTTTGGAAATCTGTAATGCGGTGATTTCCGCCTGGGGTACTAAGGCGGGAAGGGAGATTATCATTAACCTGCCTAATACAGTAGAGATGCATAGCCCCAATGTCTATGCGGATCAGATTGAGTTTATGTCCAACAACATGAAGGAAAGGGAGCATGTGATTCTTTCCGTGCATCCCCATAATGATAGAGGAGAGGGCATTGCCTCCGCAGAGCTGGCCCTTCTTGCCGGAGCACAAAGAGTCGAGGGAACACTTTTCGGCAATGGAGAGCGTACGGGAAATGTAGACATTTTGACCTTGGCCTATAATATGTTTTCTCACGGGATTGACCCGATGCTTCATCTGGAAAATATTCGGGAGATTCAAGAGGTCTACGAGCGTTGCACGAAGATGCATATCCCGGAGAGACAGCCTTATGCGGGGAAATTGGTTTTTACCGCATTCTCCGGTTCTCATCAGGATGCGATTAATAAGGGGCTTCAGGCCATGAAGGAGAGAAATTCTCTAATCTGGGAAGTACCTTATCTTCCGATTGATCCGGCGGATATCGGAAGGGAATATGAGCCGGTTGTCCGTATCAACTCCCAGTCCGGAAAGGGCGGCGTGGCCTTTATTTTGGATTTCCAGTACGGTTATAAACTTCCGAAGGGGATGCAGAGAGAGTTTGCGGACTATATTCAGAGCATTTCCGAGAAAGAAGGGGAAGTTAGCCCCGAACGGATTTTAGAGGTCTTTTTAGCGGAATATGTAGAGGCAAAGTCACCGCTTCTTTTTAAAAACCTGCGTTCCATGGATATGGAAAATGAGAAAGAGCACTATGTCAGCTTTGTGCAGTTAAGCTTTGAAAATGAGGGGAGATTGAAAGAAATCTCCGCAAGCGGATCAGGACCGATTGATGCGGTGGCGAATGCCTTACAGAAAGAACTGAAAAAGGAATTTGAGGTTATCGACTACAGTGAGCATGCGTTAAGTTCCGCATCCTCCGCGAAGGCGGTTTCTTACATCCATTTACAGGATAAAGCGTCCGGGAAGATGACCTACGGCGTGGGAATTTCCTCTAACATTACCCGTTCCTCCGTCCGCGCCCTGTTCAGTGCAATAAACAGACTGTACTATGAAAAGAGCTTTTGTGAGATACAGTAAAATATCTATTAAATATTTGTAAGGCTTCAAACGGTGGCACGTTCTCGCTAGCTTCGCCTGACTGAGCGATGCGTTTTGAATCCTATTACTACCTGTTTAAAGCCTTACAGATGTTTTGCTTGTATGATTTTCTTAAACTCTTACTTGTTTCCGTCTGTTTCGTTCAGAAAGGTATACAAAGCAGTTTTTCAGGAGTCTCCACTCTAAGGCGATATAGCGCGAGAGAGGAATTCTTCGGAAATCTGCTTTTTTCATGCCCTTTCGTTCCTTAAGACCGCGCATAATCCCCCTTCTATAGGCTTTTCCGTAGCCCTTTTTTTGGAAGTAGAGAGCCTTAATCAAAAAGCCAAGAAGGAAGGGGAGAAAGTTTACGATTTTTAGGAGAAACGGAAAGTTCTTATATAAGAGGAAGATAGAATTTCTTGCGGAAAGCTCTACTTTAAAGTCACTATATTTTCCGCCGCTGGTACCGGAGCCGACATGCTTACAGATTGCACTGGGGCAGTAGTAGATACTGTAGCCGTAAAGCTCTGCGCGAAAGGAGATATCGACATCTTCCAGATAGGCGAAGTGTTTTTCATCAAAAAGCCCGGTCTTACTGAGTGCCGAGATAGAGTAGAGTGCAGCTCCCGCACAGGCGGAGAAAACCTTTTCCGTCTTATTCCAGTTTTCTACCCGGTCTTCCAAGCCTCTCTGAAAAGGAAAGCCGAGGAGACAAAGCTCGTCCCCGGCATCGTCCATGAGCCTCTCGTCATGCATTTTCACCATCTTGGAAGAAAGGGCAAAGATTTTTTCTCCCTTCGCCTCTTTTTCCGCCATAAAACGAACAAGATTTTCCACGAAACGGGGATCCGCCTCGGTATCGTTGTTTAAGAGAAGGGCATAGCTTGCCCCCTCTTTCTTTGCGTAAAGGATTCCCTGGTTTACCGCCTTGGCAAAACCGTAGTTTTCTTTATTTTCCAAAAGGAAAATCCGCTCGGGCTCCTTTTCGATGTATTCTTTTATTACGGGGATACTTCCATCCGAAGACGCGTTGTCCACAAAGAGAATAGAAAAGTCTTTCGTGCTTTGCCGCTCTAACGCTTGCATACACTTTTCCAGAAAATGTTTTCCAGTGTAATTGGGGATAATCACTAATGTTTTAATAACGTAAAATACCTCGATAGATTGCTATTTTATCTTAAGAAATCAAAAGCGCATTAAACGTAAAAACCTTATCACAAATCGGGGAAAAGTGCCAGTCGACATTTCGGATTACTCCGGTCAATGCTTCCCCGCCTTTCCCCTTCCTCTTTACAACTCCTTTTTTCCTGTCTGTAAGATGCTTCCAATTTTTCCGGCATTTACATTTTCCTGTGCTTACTATAAAATTGAACAATCTTTACGGTGAGGAAAGGAACAATAGAAATTCATGGAAAAAAAGCGGATTTCCTTTATGGAAAATGATGTACTTTGGAATGCGCTCGGGAGCATGATGTATGCGCTTGCTTCCATGATTTTGGCTTTTTTTGTCTTGCGTCTTCTCGGGGAAAAGGAGGGAGGCATCTTCGGATTCGGCTATTCCACTCTGGGACAGCAGTTTTTTATTCTGGCCTACTTTGGCATTCGTCCTTTTCATATTACGGATATGCGGGGAGAGTTTTCCTTTCGGGAATATCTGGGATTTCGGAACCTAAGTACAGCGCTTTCCGTTTTCTTCGCTTTACTCTTTCTTCTTTATCAGTTTCTAAAGGGGAATTACACGGCAGAGAAGAGTGCTATCCTGTTTTTTCTTTGCCTGTACAAAATTTTAGACGGCTACGTCGATGTCTATGAGTCGGAGTTGCAAAGAAGAGGAAAGCTTTACAAGACGGGGCAGTCTCTCTTCTTCAGAACTCTCTTTGCCGTAGTTCTTCTGCTCATGACTCTGCTACTCACAAAAAATCTGTTTCTCGGCGTGATTCTTATGAATCTTTGCCAGCTTTTTTGCTTTTATTTCTTCTGTCTTTCTCCGCTAAAGAAAACTGTTGCGATAGGAGTGGAGAGGCGTTTTAGCTTTGAAGCGGGAAAGAGACTCATTATGGAGAGCTTTTTTCTCTTTATTTCGGTTTTTTTGGACTTCTATGTTTTTTCGTCCTCCAAGTATGCCGTAGATGCGGTCATGGGTTCCTCGTTTTCCGGGATTTACAACCTCCTCTTTATGCCGAGTAATTTCATCTATCTGCTGGCGAATTTCATCATTCGGCCGGCTCTTCCGAGACTTGCCGCACTTTGGCAGGAAGGAAAGACAGGGGATTTTCGGAAAGAAGAAGGCGGTCTTATGAAGAAGGTGCTCTTGCTTTCGCTCGTTCTTCTTATCTTAGCGGTACTCCTCTCTCCTCTTGCACTGTGGATTTTGGAGAGGCTTCTCGGAGAAGCTTTTTACGGGAAAATGACGGCGGAGCGCTTTTCTTTCTGCCTCCTCATTTTGGGAGGCTGTTTCTATGCCCTTGCGAATCTT
The DNA here is from genome assembly GCA_963531555.1 of uncultured Oribacterium sp. Lineage (GTDB taxonomy): Bacteria > Bacillota > Clostridia > Lachnospirales > Lachnospiraceae > Oribacterium. The sequence goes on along the minus strand of CAUSIX010000079.1, from coordinate 3,215 downwards.
GAGTATTATCTTCTTGTGACAAAGAGAAGGCAGAAGAAGATTTTTGCAGGCTATCTTATCGCTTCCGTTCTCTCTTTTCTCACAGCGGATTATATGCTTGAGCGCGGAGGATTTTTCTTCGGCTCATTGCAATTTGCGGGAATGATGCTCTTTCTCTTCCTTTTCTTTTTCCTTTCGGAAAAGAGTGGGTAGTTTCGGAATATCGGAAGGATGGTAGAAGAAATCTATTTTTTGAAAAAGCGGAAGAAGCGTCTTTCTTTTCATTCCGGCTTAGGCATGGTAAAATAAGCTCATTGATTTTTTTATCCGGTCAAATAGGCCTTAATAGTGGAGAGAGTGTCCTACTCAGAAGGGACACTGAACTTGCATTTTGGATATAGATTTTGCATTGTTATGCAAAAGGAAATTGGATTAGTGTAGGCGAATGACAGATTGTTTTATGCAGGATAGTCCGGAAGAGGCTGTCCTTAAAGAAGAGAATAGAAGTGAGAAGGAGAGCGAAAGGCGGCAGGGAGGGAGAGAAACGCTCCCCTCTTTTGATGTCTTGATTCCGACCTATAAGCCGGGAGAGAAATTTCGTGCTCTTCTTTCGGCTCTGGAGGAGCAGGAGTACCCTCCGGAAAAGATTATTATTGTGAATACCGAGGAACGATATTTTCCGAAAGCGTTTTTAGAGGGAAGGAAAGTGGAAGTCTCGCTTCATCACATAAAAAGAGAAGACTTTGACCATGCCTATGCGAGAAATCTTGCGGCCTCCTTTTCCTGTGCGGAGTACTTTTTAACGATGACCGATGATGCGGTGCCGGCGGATAAAAAGCTCACAAAAGAACTGCTTAAACCCTTTTCTTTAGACAGTCGTATCGCCGAGGTATACGCAAGGCAGCTTTGCACGAAGGACAGTTCCTTTGATGAAGTGCTTTCCAGAAGCTTTAACTATGGAGAAAAGGCGGAGATAAAGGGAATAGAGGATGTGAAAAGACTCGGTATTAAGTGTTTTTTTGCTTCCAATGTCTGCTGTATGTATAAAAAAGCGGTGTTTCGGGAACTTCAAGGCTTCCAATCGCCTACCATCTTTAACGAGGATATGATTTTTGCGGCAAGGGCGGAGAAGGCGGGGTATAAGGTGGCCTATAATCCTATGGCAAGAGTTTATCATTCTCACCACTACACGGCGGTACAGCAGTTTAGAAGAAACTTTGACCTGGGGGTGTCTCATAGGGATTTTCCGGAGATTTTTTCTCTTGTGCCGCCTGAAAGGGAAGGAATGAAGATGTTTAAGCAAAATGCAAGAACGCTTGTTGCAGAAGGAAAAGCCCTTCTCCTCCTTCCCCTCTTTTTCAGGACGGGAGCGCGTTTTCTTGGCTATAAGGCAGGAAAGAATTATCCGATTCTGCCACGGATTTTCAGAAATGCCATTACTTTAAATCCCCAGTATTTTGATAAAAAAGGAGAGAAGTCGTAAGTTAAGGGGAGTGCTGAAAGCGAAGACAATAGAGGACGGCAGACTACGATAAAAGATGATACGATAAAAGGTAATACAATAAAAGGTAATACGATAAAAGGGAATGGAAGTCGTTAGAAGGCGATAGAAGGCGAGGAAGTTAGGCATTCTATCCGTGAAGTGGAAAGGATAAGATTTGATTAGTCTCTTAAAAGAAATAAAACGAAAGCGGAAGATGATTTTAGACCTGGCAAGAGCCGACTTTAAAAAACGTTTTGTGGGCTCCTATTTTGGTATGGTGTGGATGCTGATTCAGCCTCTCGTAACCATTGCGATATATGCCTTTATCTTCGGCCCCTACGGCTTTAAGTCCAGTCCGCCGGTTCCGAATGTGAGCTATACACTTTGGCTGATTCCGGGTATCGTTCCCTGGTTTTTCTTCTCTGAAGTGATGAATATGAATACGGGAATTCTGCAAGAGTACCATTATCTGGTAAAAAAGGTAGTTTTTCCGATAGAGCTTTTGCCCGTGATTAAGCTTTTAAGCTGTACTCTGGTACACGGCTTCTTCCTTCTCGTGATGTTTTTATTTTATCTCTTCAGCGGAAAAATGCCGCAGCTAACTTGGCTGCAAGTTTTCTATTACTCCTTCGCGGCAGCGATGTTCGGCTTAGGACTAAGTTACTTTACATCCGCTATTTCCGTGTTTTTTAAGGATATGCAGCAGATTGTGGCGATAGTATTGCAATTCGGTATCTGGATGGTGCCGATTATGTACGATGAGCTTCTTTTTACCAATAAGGCGCCTTGGCTGAAGATTTTCTTTAAAATCAATCCTTTTTACTATATTGTGGCGGGGTACCGTGATTCGATGATTACGGGAAATTATTTTTTTGAAAGGCCGGGACTGACTCTTTATTTTTGGCTGGTAACGCTCTTTCTTTTATTTGTGGGATTGCGGTTCTTCCGAAAGCTGCGCCCTCATTTTTCAGATGTTTTATAGGAGGAAATCATGATAGCGCTTATTCGAGTGGGACTTTTACTCTTTGGATTTTTAGGACTGGGAAGTCTTCGTTTACTATTTATCCGAAGGAAGGAGAGGACGAGAGAAAGAGATTTAGAGTGCCTTTCTATCGTAAAAGGCAAACTGAAGGCCATTTTAAAGATATCTAAGGTGGAAGTCCATGTAGAAGGATTGGAAAATATTCCGAAGGACGAAGCCGTACTTTTTATGGGAAACCATCGCTCCGATTTTGATATCGTGGTAGCGTACAGCCTTTTAAACAATGTGACCGGCTTTATTTCCAAGGATGACTTAAGCTGGATTCCGAACTTGAAGCCTTGGATGGAAGAGCTTCACTGCCTCTTCTTAGACAGGGATAATCTAAAGCAGAATTTGAAGGTGATTATTGAAGCAATTCAGGAAATAAAACGTGGAATCTCGTTTTGGATTTACCCGGAGGGAACAAGAGCAAAAGGAAAAAGTGAAGAAGAGATGCTTCCCTTTAAAAAGGGATCCTTTAAGATTGCCGAGAAAACCGGCTGTAAAATCATTCCGGTAGCCATGATTAATACCAGAAAGATTTTCGAAGAGCAATTTCCGCTTTTGAAAAGTACAAAGGTTTATGTGCGTTTTGGGGAGCCTATTCTTCTTTCGGCGCTTTCCGAGGAAGAGAGAAAGCACATCGACAATTACACGGAAGAGAAAGTACTTTCCATGATTCGAGATTTAAAAGAGATAGAACGGAGAGAACGGGAAGCCAAAGAACGGGAA
>CAUSIX010000078.1:0-6878 GCA_963531555.1 uncultured Oribacterium sp. | reverse complement strand
CCCCCCCCCCCCCCCCCCCCCCCCCCCCCCCATATGTATCAGTCTTCCCAAGGAAATGTGCTTAAGAATGAAAACAATGAGTTCCCTCTCTCTTTCTCCTATGCAAGTAGAGGAAATGGAAAATAAGGCAGTAGAGGAGGAAAAACTGTTGCCCGGTGACCTGTTTATAACGGCAATGACTCGCTTCTTCTTGGAGATACGGAAGAGAAAGAAACTGCAATTCTCTGACGGAGAGCGAGATCTTAGGGGATATGCAGAACAATCAGACAGATATGCAGCGGAAAAAGAGAATAGGGGGATAAAGGAATCGTTTACTCCTATTGAAACTATGGATTTCAGCGTCAGGTCTTATAACTGTTTAAAACGAGCAGGAGTGGTCAGTGTGGAGAAGTTAAGGAGTCTTTCTGAAGAAGAGCTAATGAGAATAAGAAATATGGGAAGAAAAAGTTTTTCCGAAATTCAAAATAAGCTGATGGAGATGGACTTGCATTCTGAAGATAGAGATACGGAAGCTGCAGAATGGAAGTCCATAAATGAGGCCACAGATTATCGGGAGAGTCTAAACCGGCTAATCGGTCTTAAAGAGGCGAAAGAACAGATTAAAAAGATTATCGCTTTTGCAAAAATGAAAAAGGACATGGCTAAAAAGGGGAAAGAGCATTTATCTATGGCACTCAATATGGAATTTGTCGGAAATCCGGGAACGGCAAAGACAACATTTGCCCGTATTACAGCGGGACTTCTCTATGAAATCGGCTTAGTTCACGAGAACGAGCTTATAGAAGTCGGAAGAGCCGACTTGGTTTCGAAGTATTTAGGGCAGACAGCGGTACAGGTAAAAGAAATTTTTGCCAGGGCAAAGGGTAAGCTTTTGTTTATTGATGAGGCGTATTCTCTTCTGGAAGGGCATGAGGGGGATTATGGAAGAGAAGCCATCAGTACCATTGTGCAGGAAATGGAAAATAATAGAGAGGATACAGTGGTGATTTTTGCAGGGTATCCGAATAGAATGAAGGCCTTTTTTTCCGTAAATCCGGGACTGCGTTCCCGCGTTCCCTTCCGGATTTCGTTTCAAGATTATTCCGTAGAGGAGATGCTGGGAATTACGGAGCTGGAGGCAAAAAAGAGAGGATTTTCCATTTCCGAAGAGGCAAAGGATAAGCTCTTGTCTCTCTGCGGAGCTGCGGTAGGGAAGGCGGAAATGGGAAACGGACGTTTCTGCAGGAACCTTGTGGAGAATGCCATTCTGGACTATGCACTTAGGGTATACGAAGAGGATGGCGAAGAGAAAGACAGTGAATTTATCCTTCTTCCGGAAGACTTTTCCGCGCCTTCTTTGCAAGATAATCCGAAGTGCAGCCCGAAGAAACAGCCTATTGGATTTCGTATAACGGAATAAGTATGCATGCCGGATAAAAAGAGAATACGGAGTTTATCCGCTGATAAAGAAATAAAATAGAGTAATCATTCATCCCGAACAAAAAAATAAAGCTATTATCAAGAGGCAAATTTTGCTAGAATGGAAAAAACAATCAGGAACTGCTTAGTCTTAAAGGGGGAAGAAAATGCGCTCAAAATATGTGGCTTATATCGGTTCTTATTCCTATACCGGTTCGGCAAAGGGAATCACCATTTGTGATGTGGATATGGAAAAAGGAAGATTTATAAAGAGAACGGAAATTGAAGTAAATAATTCTTCCTATGTAGCCGTATCAAGAGATGAAAAAACACTCTACTCCATTGCAGATGAGGGGGTTATCGCGTTTCGAATTTTGGATAACGGCGGCTTAAGTAAGCTGAACACCAGAAATATTCGCGGAATGAGAGGTTGCCACTTGGCGGTGGATAAGAGCGGTCAGTATCTGATGGTTTCCGGTTATCATGACGGAAAGGCCACTCTTCTTGCTTTGAATCCTGACGGTTCTGTGGGAAATATCATTGACGGTGTCTATGACCAGGGGGTCGGCTCCGTTGCGGAAAGGACCTTCCGTCCGCATGTTTCCTGTGCCAGAATGACAGACGATCAAAAGTACATTTTGATTGCGGATTTGGGAATTGACCAGGTTAAAATCTTCCGCTTTGATAAGATAGACGGGAAAATGCGGCAAATTGATACCCTTCGTTGCGAGTTGCAATCCGGCCCGAGACATCTTCGCTTCTGTCCGGACAGAAAGTACCTCTATTTGCTTTATGAGCTGAAAAATGTGATTGATGTGTATCGTTTTCATGAGGAAGAAGGAGGAGATGAAGTTTCCCTTGAGAAAATTCAGACGATTTCCACCTTCCTTGAAAAGGATAGAGATCCTTTGATTGCAGCCTGCCAAATGCGCTTTTCTCCGGATAAGGATGCGTCTCATCTTTTTGTTTCCAATGCGGGAATCAATACCATTTCCATTTACGACAGGGATCTGAAGACCGGTCTTCTTACCATGAAAGGAAGTCTTCCGATTGGAGGAGAGTATCCTAAGGATTTTTGCATTTTCCCGGATGAAAAACATATTGCCGTAGCGAATAACGAGAGCGGCACGATTACCTTCTTGAATGTGGACTATGAGCACGGTCTTCTTTCCATGAGTGCAAGAGAGCTGGAGGTTGACGAACCGAACAGTATTTGTATGGTAAAATGCAGAGGATAAAAGAGTTTTAAAGGAGAAGTATGGGCGGAAACAGTTTTGGAAAAATTTTCCGTATCAGTACATTTGGGGAGTCTCACGGGGTAGCCTTAGGCGTTATTGTAGACGGCTGTCCCGCGGGACTTCCGCTTTCGGAAGAAGATATTCAGCGCTATTTAGAGAGAAGAAGGCCGGGGAAAAACCTGAAAATGACAGCAAGGAAAGAGGGAGATAGAGTTGAGATTCTTTCCGGCGTTTTTGAAGGATATAGTACGGGAACGGCCATAGCTTTGCTGGTTCGAAATGAGGATCAGAGGTCTAAGGACTATAGTGCTATTAAAGAGTGTTTCAGACCGGGGCATGCCGACTATGGATTTTTCAGTAAATACGGGTTTCGGGATTACCGCGGAGGAGGGCGTTCTTCCGGTAGGGAAACCGTTTCCAGAGTAGCTGCCGGCGCAATAGCGAAGAAGATTTTAGAGGAGCTGGAGATTCAAGTAGAGGCTCGGGTAGTGGAGCTTTGCGGAATAAAGCTCTCGGGAGAGAAGGAAAAAGAAGAGGCCGATGCACGAATTCTTCAGCTACGGGAGGAAGGAGATTCTGCGGGCGGTATTGTGGAATGCAGAGTCAACGGACTTTGCCCCGGAATTGGAGAGCCTGTATTTGATAAACTGGACGCGAGACTTGCGGAGGCAATCATGTCTATCGGGGCGGTGAAAGCGGTAGAAATCGGTGACGGACTTTTAGCGACGAAACGAAAAGGTTCGGAAAATAACGATCCGTTTATTCCGGGAGAAGGAGAGGCGTTCCCTTTACGGAAGGAATCGAACCATAGCGGCGGGATTCTGGGCGGAATGAGTGACGGGTCGGAAATCATAGTAAGAGCAGGATTTAAACCTACGCCTTCTATTTCGAGAGAACAAAAGACGGTAAGGGAAGACGGGGAGCCTACTACGATATCGATAAAGGGAAGACACGATCCTACGGTGGTAGAAAGAGCGACTGTGGTTGTTGAGGCCATGACGGCTATAGTGGTGTTGGATTGCCTTCTTGAGAATATGAGCGCCAAACTGGAAAATGTTAAAAAAATATATCGGAAATGAGACTTGGCCATGAAAAGAGTAGTATTTCGTTTTAGTAGGGGTAAGTTGAATAGGGGGAAGGAATGAAATTGATTAAAAGTGTCCATACGATAGACTCTCATACAGCGGGAGAGTCCACCAGAGTGGTTGTAGGGGGAATCCCTAAAATCACAGGACACACTATGCCGGCAAAAAAGGAGTGGCTGGAAAAGAACTTGGATTACCTTAGGACTGCGCTGATGCTTGAGCCGAGAGGCCATAATGATATGTTTGGTGCGATTCTTACCGAGCCCACAGTGGAGGAAGCGGATTACGGAATCATTTTTATGGACGGAGGCGGTTATCTTAACATGTGCGGACACGGTACTATCGGGGCAATGACAGTAGCGGTAGAGACCGGGATGGTGGAAGTCACCGAGCCGATTACGAAGGTCGTGCAGGAAGCCCCTGCAGGACTGATTAGGGGGGAAGTCTTGGTGGAAAAAGCGAAGGCAAAGACCGTCAGCTTTCAAAATGTGCCGTCTTTCCTTTATAAAAGAGACTGTGCGCTGGAGCTTCCCGGATATGGAAAAATCAAGTTTGATATTTCCTTTGGGGGGTCTTTCTTTGCCATCGTAAAAGCGGAGCAGGTAGGACTTTCCCTTGTTCCGGAAAATGCGGAGAAGCTGAAAGAACTGGGTATCGCTTTACGGGAGATAATCAATAAGGAAATTCCGGTGCAGCACCCGAGTCTTCCGCATATTCATACTGTCGATTTAGTGGAATGGTGGTCTGAAACGGAAACGAAGGGAGCAACACTTAGGAATTGTGTGGTTTTCGGGCAGGGACAGGTCGACCGCTCTCCGTGTGGAACGGGAACGTCTGCAAAGATGGCGACACTTTTTGCCAAAGGAGAGCTGAAGATAGGAGAAGAGTTTTACTATGAGTCTATTTTGGGAACGATATTTAAAGGGGAAATTCTCGGAACAACAAAAGTAGGAGAATATGAAGCGGTTATCCCGCGGATTAGCGGTTCTGCGTATATTACGGCATTCAATCATTTTGTGATAGAGGAAGAGGATCCCTTGAAGTACGGTTTTGTATTGAAATAATAGAAGATATGCTTTCTCTTGTATAAGAGTGATTGAGAAGAATTGTTCCGAGGAGTGATTTAGAAGCGTTCAAAGGAGTGATTCAAAGGAGCGGTTCAAAGGAGTAATTCAGAGGAGTCAGTAAGAGAAGCGATTCAGGGAGTAATCATGATGTAAGGGAAAGAGCTGAGACTTACGGAGAAATGCAGGATGGAAAATAATGGCAATAGACGTGATATAAAAAAGAGAGCGGGAAGGGAAAACTTCATTTTTCTCTTCTTGCTCTGCTTTACTTTATTTTACTCCTTTCGTTTCTTCTTGGATAGCGGAAATGCAAAACGACTTATGGAAACGAAAAATCTCCTCGCCCTTAGTGAACTGTGTTTGCTTTTTCTCTATATTTTTGCCGTCTTGCTTTTTTGGAAAAAGATAGGGATAAGCAAAAAACGTTTTTTTCTTTGTTTTTCTCTTCCGCTCCTTCTTTCCGCTTATCTTCATCGTTTTTTTCTTCCGCTGGCGGTTTCTTTTTTTTATTTCTTTCTTTTAACGCTTATCTTCGGCTTTCTTCTTTCCGGGAAAATAAGCTATGTTCCCAAGAGGATGGGAGAAATACTCTCCGGATTACCTTGCCAAGTAGAGCTGTTTTTTATTTTACCTTTTCTCTATATCCAAATTAGTCGCAGCAATATTGCGTTAGACTACGATTCTCTTCGTTATGGGCTGAGGAGCGCCTATATTCTTTTTTCACCTCCGGATTCCGTTTCCACGGGGATTTTTGCTCTCCTGAAAGGCTTTTTCCACTCCCATGGTTTACTCAATGCGGTCTACAGCTATCCGAAGGGCTTGGAGGCTCTTACAGCTCCGCTGTCTTTTTTGCCGGGGTACGGATTTCTTCTTGCTTTTCAGTTCTGGATTTACCTTGCACTCGGTTTTACTTTATTTTTGCTGGCAAGAAATAGCAATTCCAAGAGCGCCGTGTGGGTATTTCTCTTGCTTTTCTTTTTCCCTTCTATCGGAAATATGGCGGTCACGGTAAAAACAGATAACATTACACTTCTTTTGCAAGTATTGAGTCTGTATTTTTATGCGAAGGGGGAACGGAAAAACAGTCTTTCCATGCTGATTCTCAGCTATAGCTTCAAACCCACTGCAGTGGTTTTCAGTACCTTGATTTTAATAGGACTTTTTTTGGACAGCCTTTTAAGAAGAAATAGCAAAGGCTTTTTCTATGAGGGAAAAATAGTAGAAAGAGGCAGTGTTGTACAGCACTTCACTCTTTTAGGAAGTCGAAAAGAGGGCTCTACGGCATTGCTTCTTTTTGCTCTTTTGTTTACCTTTCTCATTACCCTTCGTACTTACCTGATTACCGGCCTGCCTTTTTCCACCACCTTTACAGGAATCTTTAAGGCCATGGGGTTTTCCGTTAAATGGCCTTTTAATCTGGATGCGCATGTGGACTATAGCGGAGAAAAGGCCGGAGTAGAGATTTTCCTCTCTTTTCTTCGCAGAGTTTTCTCCTTCCTCTTTTATCCCGTAGGAGAGGATATGGCTCACGTCAGTATTGCTTGGAGCGGTGTTTTATTTCCGGGACTCCTTTTCTTTGCATTTAAGAATGCGATCTACGGTACTTTTTTAAAAAGGAAAAAATATGCCGTGCAAGGGGACGGAGGTTCTGAATGTGAGGAAAAAAACTCTTCTTATCTGCGGCTTGTTTTTCTCTTAATCAGTTTTTTTTCTTTGCTCAGTTTTGTTATGCTTTGGCAGATTGACGGAAATTACTACAGTGTATGGGAGTGCTTAGCTCTTTTACTTGCCCTGTCTTCTCCTATAGGGAGTGAAAAAACTTGCTCTTTCAGGGAAAACAGGTGGATTAAGGGGATTTTTCCCTTAGTTTATCTTAGCTCGGTTTTAATTACTCTTGTCACTTCTTGGGCGGGAGCAGTAGGCTTCACGCCGATTGATCCGGTAAATAAGGGTTATTATGATCACTTTTCCATGGAAATGGAGAAGCAGGCAGAACGGGGAAGTTTGCCTCTCTTTTTGAAAATGGCGGAAGACTCGAGGAATCATATTCTCGATGTGGCAGAGACTCCGGAATGTTATCGGATTCCTGC
>CAUSIX010000077.1:0-6930 GCA_963531555.1 uncultured Oribacterium sp. | reverse complement strand
GTTCTTGAAGTACAGAATCTTACGGTGAAGAACCGGGACGGCTTCTCCGTTGTGAAAAATGTCAGCTTCTCCATTCGAAGCGGAGAAATCTTTGCGATTGCAGGTGTTGCCGGAAACGGACAGATTGAAATTGCGGATGCAATAGCAGGGCTTGTAAAGATTTCCGAAGGGAAGGTTATCTTAAACGGCAAGGACATCAGCTTGGAAAGTATTCGGAAAAGGATTCTGGAAGGAATCTCCTATATTCCGGAGGATAGACAGGATGTAGGGCTTGTGATGGATTTCTCATTGGAAGAAAACCTCGTTTTAAAGACCTATAGGAATGAGCGTTTTTCCAAGAAAGGGATATTATCTCACAAGGCAATTCAGGAAAATGGAGAAGAGCTTATCGCAAAGTATGATATTCGTTCCGGACAGGGCTGTCAGACGATTGTGCGTTCCATGAGTGGTGGAAACCAACAGAAGGCCATTATCGGAAGAGAAATAGAGCTCGATTCAGAGCTGATGATTTTTGTGCAGCCTACGAGAGGCTTGGATATCGGTGCTATCGAGAACATCCATAAACAGATTATTGCGGAGAGAAATGCCGGAAAGGCGATTCTCCTGATTTCTCTTGAGCTTGATGAAATCATGAATTGTGCGGATACAATCGGGGTTATTTATAATGGAGAAATGCAAAAGATTGCCGGTGCGAAGGAGCTTAGCACAAATCAGGTAGGAGAGTTTATGATGGGGGTAAAACATGAAAAACAGTAAGACGAAGGGAAAGAGTCTGCTGCTTAGGCTTCTTGGGCAGGAAAAAACGCAGAATATCACAATACCCATATTTGCTATTGTTTTAAGCCTTTTTGCCGGTGCGGTAATCATTCTTTTACAGGGAAAGAATCCACTGATTGCGTATATGAATCTGTTGCAGGGTTCCGGTATTTTACCGAAGGAAAGCTATGCAGGCTATAAGAATATTCTGACGGATTTTTGCAGCTTCTTAAATGCCTGGACACCGATGATTTTTGCCTCACTTGCCGTTGCCGTTGCGCTGCGGGCAGGGCTTTTCAATATCGGGGTAGCAGGACAAATGCTCACTGCGGGCTTTGTGAGCTCCGTATTTATAGGATACAGCAACCTGCCAGCCGGAATTGCCAAACCTCTTGTAATTCTTATCGGTATTCTTGTCGGTATGGCGCTGGGCGCATTTGTAGGAGTTCTAAAGCATCGCTTTAATATTAACGAGGTAGTTTCTACCATTATGGTGAACTATATTGCGCAGTATGTTATCGCATTTTTTATCAATACCTATTATGTAAATCCGACCTCCAGACAGTCCAAGCCGGTTTCAGCGGCTTCCCGTCTGACTCTTATGGATACGCTCGTAGGAAATTTGAAAATTGACATTCCACTTGCGATAGTTTTGGCACTGCTTGTTGCGTTTTTGATTCAGTTTGTCTTGGACAGAACCTGCTTCGGCTTTGAGATTAAGAGTGTGGGCTTCAGCAAGAAGGCTTCCCGCTATGCCGGTATTCCAGTGGGAAAGAATCTGGTACTGACCATGGCGCTTTCCGGTGCACTTGCAGGCCTTGCCGGTGTCAGCTATTACCTTGGCTATTTCGGCTCTATCCAGCCAAGAGTTTTACCGAGTATGGGATTTGACTCTATTGCGGTAGCCCTTCTTGGAAACAGTAACCCTATCGGTATCGTGTTCTTCTCTTTCTTCATTACCATATTGAGCAAGGGAAGCACCTATATGAACTCCGCATCAGGCCTTGAGTCCGAGATTGCGTCCGTAATCACCGGTATCATTCTTCTTTTCTCTGCTTGCAACGCCTATATTCGTTACCTTGTAAATAAGGAAAAGCTGGAAATGGAAGAGCAAAATAAGAGGCAGGATAAGAGCAGAGCAGAAGGGACGGAGGGGGAAAGAAAAGAAAAAGTAGGAGAAATTAAAAATAAAGAAGAAAATAAAGAAGAAAAAAGAGCAGTAGAGGAAGATGAGAGAGAAACAAATGTGATGGAAGGAGGGGAAGCATAATGGAAAGAATCATTATCGACGGTCTGTCCTTTTCTTTGCCGCTTTTTATCATGGCTGTAGGCGGAATTTACAGTGAAAAAAGCGGGATCACAAACCTTGCTCTGGAAGGATTTCAGGGGATGGGGGCTTTTACCGGAGCCCTAGCAGCAGTCATTATGATGAATCTCGGAATTGGAAATGCCACGACGCAGTTTTATGCGGCGATTTTCTTTGCAGTGCTTGGCGGAGCCTTATATTCCCTGCTTCACGCCGTGCTATGCATTCGGATGAAGGCAAATCAGGTTATCAGCGGCGTGGTGCTGAATATTCTGGCCATGTCTTTAACTGCCTACCTCTGTAAGGCTCTTAATAAGGGACTTTTTCATGCGGCATCCGACAAGTTTGTGCTGAGTGTTTCGGATAAATTTACAGTACCCGGACTTTCGGCTATCCCGGTTTTAGGTGCATTTTTCAAGGATATTTATCCCTTTGAAGTTTTGATTATCATAGCTGCCTTTGCATGCTGGTATATTCTTTACCAGACTCGTTACGGAATGAACCTTCGAGCTTGCGGAGACAATCCTCATGCAGTGGATGCTGCAGGAGAGAGTGTAAGCAAAACCCGTACCATTGCAGTGATGTTTTCCGGAGCCCTTTCGGGACTTGCGGGCATCTGCTTTGCTTATTCCATTTCCGGAAACTTTTCTTCCGCAATTTTTGTGGGTTACGGCTATCTTTCCATTGCGGCCATGATTTTCGGAAACTGGACCATCCTTCCAACCTTGGCTTCCTGCCTGCTTTTCGGCTTTGCCCGTTCCGGCGGATATTTTCTCGTGCAGAAGATGCAGATGCCGAGCAGCTACTCGGATCTGGCTATGACACTGCCCTATATCTTGACCTTACTCCTTTTGATTTTCTTCTCGAAGTTTAACAGAGCACCGAGGGCTTTAGGTGAGACTTACGATAAGGGTAAGCGGTAAAAGCGAGAAGAGATAACGAAAAGAGATAACGAAAAGAGAAAAACAAAAGAGACGAACAAAAGAGACGAACAAAAGAGAACACTTGGAAGAGATAAACATGGCGAAATAATGAAAAGGCTAAAAACTGAAAAGGCTAAAAACTGAAAAGCATAGAAGATAAGAAAGGAGTGGCTGTGGGAATTCGTTTTTATAATGCAAGAATCCTGACTATGCAGGACAATATGGAAATCATAGAGGGAGAGCTCTGGACGGAAAAGGAGCGAATCAGCTATATCGGCCCGCAGAGAAAAGATATACAGGCAAGCTTTGAACGGGAGATTGACCTAAAGGGGAACCTCATTATTCCCGGCTTTAAAGATGCGCATACCCACTCTGCCATGACTTTCCTTCGCTCCTATGCGGACGACCTCCCCCTATGGGATTGGCTTTCGAAACAGGTCTTTCCCATGGAGGCGAAGCTTAGAGGAGAGGACATTTATTCCTTTTCGAAGCTTGCGATTCTTGAATATTTAAGCTCAGGTATCACTGCTTGCTTTGATATGTATTTTCATCCGGAGGAAATGGCGCGTCTTGCAGTAGATACGGGCTTCCGTACCGTTTTAGTCCCGGGCTTAAATGATTTTAACTTCTCGTTGGAAGAAATGCGGGACTGCTATCAAAAGTACAATGCTTTTCATTCTCTCGTTTCCTATCAGCTTGGATTCCATGCGGAGTACACGACTTCGAAAGAGTTGATGGAAGGATTAGCCAAAATCTCGGAAGAGTTTAAGGTACCGGTATTTACTCATAATTCTGAGACAAAAGGGGAGGTGGCAGGTTGTCTAGAACGATACGGTATGACTCCGACTGCACTTATGGACGCTCTCGGTATGCTGAACTACGGCGGAGGCGGATACCATTGCGTTTACTTAAGTGATGAAGACATGGACATTTTCAAAAAGAGAGGCATGACGGTTGTTACGAATCCCGGCTCCAATATGAAGCTGGCAAGCGGTGTTCCTCGTACGGTGGAACTCTTGAAAAGAGGGATTCCTATGGCAATCGGTACAGATGGCCCGGCGAGTAATAACTGTCTGGATATGTTCCGGGAAATGTTTCTGGTTACCGGACTTGCCAAGATACGGGAAGAGGATGCAAGTGTAGTTTCCGCGGAAGAGGTTTTGAAAATGGCTTGTGTGAATGGGGCGCATTGTATGGGACTTACCGATGCGGACTGTCTTTCCGAAGGGAAGCTTGCGGATCTTTGTGTGCTGGATCTTCATCAGCCGAATATGCAGCCCGTGAATTCCATTGTGAAAAATATCGTCTACAGCGGCAGTAAGCAAAATGTAGAGCTCACCATGGTAAACGGAAAGATTCTTTATGAAAAGGGAGCGTTCTTTATCGGAGAGGATCCTGAACAAATCTATGCGAAGGCTAATCGCCGTATGCAGGAATTAAAGGGGTAAAGATGAGAGTAGGAATAATTGGAACAGGATTTATTGCGGATGTCCATGCGGCAGCATTGCGAGCGGCAGGACAGGATATCGTGGCGATTTGCGGAAATGAGGAGGCGGTTCTCGCCTCCTTTGCCAAGAAATGGGGTATTGCAAACAGCTATGTGGATTATCGGGAAATTCCTTTGGAAAATCTTGACGCCGTGCATATCTGTACACCGCCGAATACACACTATGCCATAGCAAAGTATTTTCTGGAAAAGAATCTGTGCTTAGAAAAGAATCCGGAGCCGGAAAAGAACCTGGATTTAGAAAAGAATCAGGAATTGGGAAAAAACCGGATTTCAGAGATAAATTTAAATATAGGAAAAAATCTTGAAAAAAACCTTGGAAAAAATAAAGGAAAGCTGGCCATTATCTGTGAAAAGCCTCTCTGCCACGATATAGAAGAGGGAAAAGAACTTTTGGAGCTTGTGGAACAGTCGGAAACGCCATTTGGAGTCTGTTTCCATAACCGTTTCTATCCGGCTATTCGGAAAATGCGCGAGCTTCTGAAAAGTGGAGAGCTGGGAAGACCGATTCTCCTCTACGGAGCCTATGAGCAGGAATTTCATATTCCGCCCGTTCCCTACTCCTGGCGTTTTGATGTAAAGGATGGAAACCATCTTCGCGCCGTTTCGGAAATCGGCTCTCATGTCTTAGACCTTACGCATTTCTTGCTGGAAAAGCCGGTAATCACTCTACAGGCTGCTTTTCAGAATCGAAACCATGTCTTATTTAAAGATAAGGCAGGTATGATGTGGGATAAAGAGGACGCAGAAAAACTTCCCGTTCCGATTGAAAATGAGGATACGGCAGTTCTGAATATGCAGCTTCAGGGAGAATGCCGGGTAGCCCTTACGCTTTCAGAGGTGAGCCACGGGAAGCAGAATCACATTTTCCTGAATCTGATCTGTGAAAAGGGAAGACTCGGCTGGGATAATGACAGGGCTGATCTGCTTTCTTTCTCTTCAGAAAAAGGAAGCTCAAAAGAACTGAGCCTCGGTATGCAAACAGGTTACAAAGACTGCTTCCGGGAGATGTTTTCCGACTTTTATAATGCTTTAACGGAAGGGCGGACTTCACTTATGGCAACGCCTTCTGAAGCTTTGCAAAATGAAGAGCTCTGCGAGGCATTTTATAGAAGTGCTAAAGCGGAAAAGGAATTTATATTCAGTGATGCCTTGGAACAGGAGAAGGCTAAGCCGGATTCATTAGAAGAAGCCGATTTAAAAGAAGAAGTAGAAAATTATGGAAAAGAGAAGTGTGAAAAAAAGAAGCGAAAGGATTTTCTGATTCGGCATTATTCCATGGAACTTTTGGAAGGGGAGCATACTTTCTTTTCGGAGTGCTATCATTCTCCAAACCGCAATGAGGAGGGAAAGCTTTTAGCCTCTACCATGTACGGCTTATATTGTAAGGAACCGAAGAGCTATTCCGACTTCCATAAACTAAGTCACGAAGAAATTTGGACTTTTTTAGAGGGAGATCCTTTTACGCTTTATCTCTTATATGAAGACGGTTCAGTGGATACGGTTACTCTCGGTTCGGATTTGTCCTCCGGACAGCTTCTGCAATATACGGTTCCGGTAGGAGTAATACAGGCCGGTTGTCTAAACCCCGGCGGCGAGTATGCTTTGTATAGTTGCACCGTAGTACCGGCTTTTGATTGGCAATGCTTTACTATGGCAGAAAAAGAAGAGATACTTCGGAAGTATGGAGAAAAAAAGGAAATAATAGACTTCTATAAAAGAATAGAAGAGTAGAACTGCGATAAGCTTTAGTATTGGACATGGCTATATAGAACGGGACAGGATATAGCGATACAAAATTCAGTAAAAAAATTCCGCAAAAAACAAAAAACTGCTTGACACTGCAATTGACGGGTGCTAAGATACACAAGCTGTCGCAAAAAACAAGACAGCAAAAGGGCAGAAGGAATAAGGAGATTAAGGCTTAAGCCGAGATGAACCGAAAAACTTTTTGCCAATCTGAACCTTGAAAATCAAAGATCGAATAATACACAGACCCTGAAGATTCTTGAAAAGAAGTTCTTCTAAGAAGAACGAAAAGCCGGAATTCCGGCAGAGAAAATTCAGAAGCACAGAAATGTGCAGCGAAAACAAACTTTTACAGTAATTAAGGAAAAACAAGCTAAGCTAAGTTTTGACTTGGACTGAACTTTAACTGTCAGTGATGACAGATTTATGCTTTTCTTTATGAAAAGTGCTCATTTGACCTCCTCGTTGCTTTGAGGCAACTTCGGAGCCTAGCTTTGCAAGGTACAGCTTACGCTGTAGTCCGGTACATAAGCACTTTTCCTGATGAAAAGTGCTTATTATGAGAGTTCGATCCTGGCTCAGGATGAACGCTGGCGGCGTGCCTAACACATGCAAGTCGAACGAGATGCGTATCGGAAAGCTTCGGCCGGAAGATACGTTATCTAGTGGCGGACGGGTGAGTAACACGT
>CAUSIX010000076.1:0-6931 GCA_963531555.1 uncultured Oribacterium sp. | reverse complement strand
AGGATGTAGATGCCTTTTTAGCCGCTTTAAAAACAATCAGAGGAGCTATGGGATATGGCGAATAATACCTATTACAACGAAATATTGACGGAACACAATATCCGTCCTCTTCATAAGCACAAGATGGATGATGCGGATTTTTCTCTGGAAGGAGTGAATCCCAGCTGTGGAGACGATATTGTCCTGTATCTTAAGCTCGATCAGGATGAAAAGATTGTGGAAGCGAGTTTTGATGGAGACGGCTGTGCTATTTCGCAGGCGAGCAGTGATATCATGTGTGACTTGATTATCGGAAAGAAGAAGGATGAGGCGCTCCGTCTTTCCGAAATTTTCCTTCGTATGATTCGCGGAAAGATTACGGAAGAAGAGAAAGAAGAACTCGAAGAGGCGGGAATTCTGGAGGATATTTCCTACATGCCCGCCCGTGTAAAATGTGCGGTTTTGGCATGGCGCACCATGGATGAAATTTTTCAGGATGCCGCGGAGGGGAAGATTGACAAGTATAGCGGAAAGTTTGATTAAAGTTATGAATTGATTCATAAAGAGCGTAGATAATCGAACGGCTTTTTCCTCAAGATGATGCCGGAGGTGCGGAACTGTTTGATTTTTCCATTTAGACAGTTCGATTTACTTTTTCATTTTTGCACAATTCGATTTTATAATAAACCGCTTGCTTTTTAAAAAATAGTATGTTAAGCTTAGCAAGCTGTTTTTGACGAGGTGTGATAATGGTAGTCGGCCAGCCTGGAAAGTTGGTGCTCACGTACGTGGGTTGTGGGTTCAAGTCCCATCCTCGTCGCTATTTTGGAAGTCTAGGATTTAAGCCGAAAGGCTTAAAAACCTAGACTTTCTGCTTATCTACGAGCTTTTATTTCAAGCAGTAGTACTTCCCTATAAAGCAGTAGATTTGTATATGGGGTGACCACGAAAGTGACCACGAAATTCTATGCTTTTTTCAGAGCCTTTCCGATGTGCTTTAAATACTTTTTAGAGTTAGATTTTAGATCCTCATCCAGTGCTTTTCGATAAATATTTTTCATGACATTATCGGATTTCCATCCGCCTAATGTCAGAATAATAGAATCCGGTATACCTAGCGTATGTGCCTTAGATGCAAAAAATGACCGTAATCGATGGATTCCAAAGCGAGGTAGACCAAGATTAGCCTCAACTCGTAACATGACCTCATAGGGGCGTTTAAGATGTCCCTCGTAGACATAACCTTGTTCCCGAATTCTTTTAGCAAGTTCTGTCGGAATGGGAACCTTACGATTACTCTTTTCGGTCTTTGTAAACTTCTGAATGATCCAATCTCCGTCAGAGGTTTGAACTTTGGCCTTATTTATTGTAATGATATTATCGTCTGATAAATCATCGATGGTTAAAGCACCAATTTCAGACCGTCTGAGGCCCATTGTGGCGAGATACAAAGGCACCCAGTGTTTCCGGTATTTAGGAATCCTGTTTATTTCAGCAAATAACGCCTGCACCTCCGCTTCAGACGGGGTATAGATATCGGTTCTCTCTTTTCTAGGCAGTTTGGTTCTAACTACAAATTCGGGCCGGAATTCCTTAAGCACGGAAACAATGAGCCCATGCCTGTTGTAAATCGTCTTAGGCTTAGCCTCATCCACCATGTTATTTATGACCTTCGTTATATCATGCTGTTATATCTCATAGAATGGAAGGGCTGTAAAAGAATCCGGAATACCTTTTAGTGTGGCTTTATATCCTCGTACAGTACTCGCCGAGAGGACTTTCTCTTTAGAATCTATGTATTCGTTTGCGAAATCAAGGAAAGAGCCAGTTCCTCTTGTTTCAGATTTGATTTTATCAGTATATTCTTGAATGAGTCTTGCTTCTTCTAACTTGGATGGTCTACGATCCGTTGTGACGGAGTGTTTCTTTTTGCCAATCGTGAACCGAATGCGATAGTGACCGCTCTTTAATTTTTCTATTGCCATAATCCCCTCCTACTAAAAATAGGTAAAATAAATAAAAGGGTATGATTCTTTTACCCTTTTAGCATTCGTAAAGTTCTCTATCTTCTAACAGAGCTTCTCTAAACTCGGTTAGGCTCTCTAAATTGTAATGTGCACGAGATTCTATATCCTGTATATCAATATTTTCAAAATCGTTACTTTTCTTATGTACATAAGCGTGATATAGCGCTTCGATTTTCTTTTCTTCCGGTAATTCCTCCTTGATATATACCGAATACCCATTTTCGCAAGGTGTAATCATTTCGTTCACTGATAGATTAGGTACAATCCTTACGAATAAATCGTCTAAATCAATCATTGGTCTTCCCCAGTTGTCTTTTTAAATTGTCTTAGCATTTCGGCAGCGAGTTTCAGTTGTTCCGGTGTGGAGTCTTTTGCAGCATCGAAAAGGATTCGTAAATCGGAGTTATCAAATATTTCCTGTGCTACTTTTGCAGTCTCCGGATTGGTGTAGTAGGTTTTTTCCTTGTTATCGTCTTCCGATGATTCAATAAGAGCAGATTTTTCAATATGAAAATAATCAGCTAATAATTGTAGTTTACCCATTCGAGGTATCGCTATTCCTTGTACCCACGTATTGAAGGTTTGAGGAGAAACTCCTATAGCGTTCGCAACTTCTAATTGAGTTTTATTTCTGTCGCATAATAGTCTAGTCAAATTATCAGAAAAAATTTTCTTTTGTAATTCGTCAGACATATTGATTAACTCCCTTCTTTTATTATATGCAGTATAATATAATATTATTTGATTCATTACAATACTAAAATCAAAAATATTTTGAAAAAAACTATTGACATCAAATTATATTTGATTTAAACTATCGTTGACACAAAGAATTTTAAACCCGTTCATCACAAGAAAGGAGGGAACGTCTATTGGAAAATGTCAGAATAAGCTTGGCCGCGGCAAGAGTGAATGCCGGACTAACACAATCAGAGGTGGCTAAAATATTGCATATTAGTCCAAATACCTTAGTGGCTTGGGAAAAGGGCAAGTCTGAACCGTCCATTTCACAAGGACGAGTATTAGGAGAATTATATAATATGCCATTAGACTGTCTTATTTTTTTACCATCAACATCAAATTAAATTTGATATAACAAAAAGGAGGAAATGAAAATGAATCGCTACAGAGTTAAAGCGATTGTAGAAGTTGAACTCAATATAAATGACGAAGCCGGCGACATCGACACTATGGCAGACGCTTTGGAAGAAGTGGAAGTCAAAATCAATCGCGAATTTTCAAAGACTAACCAGTTTTTATATTGCAAGTTAAAAAAAGTAGAAGTGCAGTTAGAAGATTACTAAAAGGAGGAAGAGAAAATGAGAAATTTAGATAGAGAAATTAAAGAATTAGAAAACGGTATCGCGACATCGATAGCTATCCACATTATATATCTCAAATCAAAAGGACAGTGTGGAAGCAGCATATTGGAACCCATCCAAGAGTGGGAAACTGAAGAACTGTCAGAGGATGAAACTGAGCAGTCTACCATGGACACTATGCTAATCGAAGCTTCTATTCTCGAGATTATCGCAAAGGGTCTTAAACAAGAAGTGGAAAGAATGGCTAATGAGGAGGAAAAGAATTGAGCGATTTACAGGTATTCAGAAACACAGAGTTTGGAGAACTTACTCTATTAGAAATCGACAATGAACCTTGGTTTGTCGGTAAGGAAGTAGCTGAGAAGCTGGGGTACACGAATCAAAACGAGGCTATCCAAGATCATGTATCTGATGAGGATAAACTCAATAGCAAAACGCTATCGAGTTTCAATGACCACAACTTTGGGCAGCGAGGAGCATGGCTAATTAACGAATCCGGTCTTTACAGCTTAATCCTCGGAAGCAAACTAGAATCCGCTAAGAGATTCAAGCGCTGGGTTACAAGTGAAGTCCTTCCGGCAATCAGAAGAACTGGATCCTATAGCAACCAGCCTACAGGAGGAAAGCTTTTAGCCTTAGCTGTACTGGAAGCACAGAAACTTTTAGAAGCAAAAGACGAAGAGATTGCAAGAATGAAGCCTAAAGAAATCTTCGCAGACAGCGTTGCAAGCTCTCACAGCACAATTTTAATCGGAGAACTGGCAAAGATTCTAAAGGCAAACGGATACGAAACTGGTCAGAAGCGCTTGTTTGAAACCTTCCGTCAAGACGGATTCCTGATTAAGAGAAACGGCTCCGACTACAATATGCCTACTCAGAAAGCTATGGAGCTCGGACTGTTTGAAATCAAGGAAACGGTAATCAATAATCCGGACGGCAGTATAAGAGTCAGCAAGACCACGAAGGTTACCGGTAAAGGACAAATCTATTTTGTGAACCGCTACTGCGGAGGATATAAGGAGGAAATCGCATGAAAGAAGTAACTATCAAGATTGAAGAGGAAGCCTACAACTATTTTAAGGAACAGGCAGAGGATTGTAATAAGACTGTTGAGGACTTTATTGCTTTGGCTGCATGGAACTTTTTCAAAATGGAGAGCGAAGGTGAAATCTAAAAAGAAAATGGGATCACCGATGAACCAGATCAGTAACCCCGAGAACAAAAATAATCATTTAGTTCGTGCCTAGTATAGCACGAACAGGAACAGGAGGGCAAGTAATGCATTGTTCCACAGAAGAATTGGCTAAAGCTCTACGGCTTACACCGGAAGAACTCAATGAGAAACTTGAAAAGAATACTTTAAATCTCGGTCAAATCACAATCGTATCCGAACTAACGGGGCTTACTCCGGAGCAAACGATTTTGAGGTTTTTCCCAAATTTCATGTACCAAAAGAGTCTCAAAAGGAGGGTGCGCCATGCCATTAGTGCGACTCGATAAGAACTACTCAAAGATTTTACTGGATAGAGAAATCCGGAAGAAAAAGGCTGAATTTAGAATCTCTAATCGAGATATGGCCACTTGGTTAGGAGTATCGGAAAGAGGAGTTACCTATAAGAGAAAAGAGGGGTGCTTCACATTCGAGGATTTACGCATTCTGTTCGACCGATTGAAATTTTCAGATGATGAAATCATCAAGGTGTTTAAGAAAGGATAGAGATATGAGTGAGTTTGAAAGACAAATAATCAACGGAGGAATCACAAAGGATCCGGAAGAGCGAACTTATGAGTTGTCTTTTACAGTCACTATGGGAATGGAGATTAAGGCCACTAGTGACGAAGAGGCAATAGATATCGGAACTCAATTGATTCATTCCTGCTTAAGAAACAACGAGGAGATTTTTGATTACGACATCACTTGTGAGGACTGGAAGGAATTAAGATGAAGCACTTACTAAAGGGAATAATGATGATTCAAGGTGCAATCGGGATGATTTCCCTGTGCGCTGTCGATAGCGAAGGAACACTTGGGTTCATATTTTTTGGGGTATTCATCCTATGTGTATTAACAGCAATACCATTAGCATTTATTTACATCACTTTATTTGAAGAAAAGGAGAATTTTAAAAATGAACCAACTACAAAAACTCAAAACGGTTGCAAGAATCACAATGGAGTTAGCACAGACAAAAATAAAAGAAGAGCTCTACAGCTGTGGGAAATCGGAGTTAATGAATGATATAGAGGTGTATGCAAAAGCCTTTTATATGTCCAAATTTGTTGAGGACATAGAAAGTGTGAGAGATGAACTGTGATACTACAGCGGTGGTAATCATCTTTGCTCTCTTCTTAATTGAAATCTATCTATGGAGTCAATGTTTTACTTACGGAAAGAGCGGAGAAATGTACTTCCGGCTTAGCAATTATGTAGCACTCATTATGCTGATTGCTGCTAGTGTATGGGCACTAAATAACAGTTTTTAAGGAGGTGAAATGGTAAATAAAACGGTTGGAAACCAATTTGAAAGAGAGTTTTGCGAAACCCTCTCGGATGCCGGATTTTGGGTACATAATTTCACTCAAAACTCTTCCGGTCAACCGGCAGATGTAATTGCTGTTCGAGAGGGGAACGCATTTCTCATAGACTGCAAAGTCTGCACTCATAATTCGTTCAGCCTATCGAGAATCGAGGAAAATCAATCTTATTCCATGGAAAAATGGAACGAGTGTATGAACGGGATAGGGTTATTTGCCCTCAGAGTGAGAGAGGGAGAGGTTTATATGCTCTGTTATCCACTCTTACGAGACCTCTCTTATAGGCAATCGAAACTCAGTTACGACGAGATTGTAGAGCACGGAACACCTCTGAAAGAGTGGTTGAAATGATCGTTATACTCTCGAACACATTGACAATCGGAAATCCTACAAAAGAAATACAAGACTGGTGCAAACGAGAATTAACTCTACCGAATCCCGTCTACACCAAAAAGGCTCGGATGGGCTTTTGGTTGGGAAACACTCCTAAAACCATTTCTCTTTACGAGGTTAGAGGAGACAATCTAGTGCTACCTTATGGGGCACTCTCTCAGATACCAAAAGAGTTAATCGAATCTGCAATTTTCTTAGAGGATTTTAAAGTGCCTTTAGAAATTGATTACAGAGCTGATGTGCCACTCTATGATTACCAAGAAAAAGCCGTAGAGGTCTTAATTCAAGCTGAGAGAGGAATTTTACAGAGCCCTCCCGGGAGCGGAAAGACACAAATCGGAATTGCTCTTGCCAGTAAGTTAGGGGTTCGTACTTTATGGCTCTGTCACACCTTAGATCTCGTGTCTCAAAGTAGAGATAGAGCAAAGATGTACATGAGTGAGGATCTACTCGGAACAATCACTGAGGGAAAGGTTGTGCTCGGAAAGGGAATGACCTTTGCCACCATTCAGACCATGAGTAAGTTAGACCTCTCTCAATACAAGAATTACTGGGACTGCATAATCACGGATGAGGTGCACCGAGTGAGCGGAAGCCCGACGGCTGTTACTCAGTATCAAAAGGTTTTAAATGCTTTGTCTGCAAGGCACAAGTACGGATTATCCGCTACGGTAC
>CAUSIX010000075.1:0-7044 GCA_963531555.1 uncultured Oribacterium sp. | reverse complement strand
ATGGTATCAGTATGGAGGACAGAAAATCGGGCAGGGAAGAGAGAATGCCAAGGCTTTTTTAAAGAGTCACCCGAAACTCATGGCAGAGCTGGAAAAAGAACTTCGTAAGGAGTACGGATTAAAAGAGGATCCGTATCTGGAAGCGGTAATCCATGCGGCAGAAGAGGAAGAGACCGCAGTTGACACCTCCGCACAAGAAGCTTAAGGAGTGAATGCAAATGAAAGAATGGGAAGCAAATATAGAAGTACATAACCCTTTGGATAGAGCTTCCCTTTCTCAGGAAGAAAAACTCTTACAACGATGTAAGGAGCGAAGCCTTTATCTTTTAACGGGGACAGCCAAAACGGAGAGACGTCTTAGGGAGAAGCTCGAAAAGTCACAGCGCTATACGGAGGACATTATTGCAAAAACCATAGCTTTTTTAAAGGAATATAACTATCTGAACGACTATACTTATGCTCTTCACTATCTGGAAGAAAACAGCGGAAAGCGTTCTCTTTTGGATATGAAAGCCAAGCTTTTTCAAAGAGGCGTGGACTGTGCATCTCTGAAAGAAGCTATAGAAGCCTTTCAGGAAAAGCAGAGAGAAGAGGAAATCGACCCGGAACGGGAGGCCCTCCGTCAATGTTTGGAAAAGAAACGGAGGACATTGGACCTTTCCGACCCTAAGGATAAGCAAAAGCTCTATGCTTTTCTTATGAGAAAGGGTTTTGCCTATGATTTAATTCGGGAAGCCTTAAATCTTTCTGAGGGTTAAACGTAGGTGTTTTCTTCTATTTTTTTCTCGGAAAGTTGCAGTTGACACAATCAATCTAATTGTGTACAATTATTTTGTTTCAAACAATTGAATGTATCAATTCAATGTATCAATTCAATGTATCAATTGAATGTAGAGGGTTTAATTTAAGGAGGATAAAAATATGTCAGCACCGAGTATCAGCGCTAAAGAGTTTGAAGAGAAGGTTTTACAGTCCAAGGAGCCGGTTTTGGTGGATTTCTGGGCGAGCTGGTGTGGACCTTGCCAGATGCTTTCTCCGATTATTGCGGAAATTGCGGAAGAAGCAAAGGGGTTCAAGGTTTATGCGGTCAATGCGGATGAGGAGCAAGAGCTTATGAGCCGTTATGGCGTTCGTGCCATTCCCACTCTCATCGTATTTAAGGACGGACAGGTTTATAAGCAGAATACCGGTTTTATTCCTAAGGAACAGGTTTTGGATCTTTTAAAATAGCTGCAAGTATAAGGGACGAATGGGCGAAGAAATGAAGAAGCGAAGAATCTGAAAGAGGTAAAGCGTATTTCCTCTCGTCCCTTGTGAAAAATTGCATGCTACTTGAGCGATCAGGTTTAAGAAGAAAAGGGCGGCGCTGGCCACCCTTTTTTACGAAATAAGATAAAATTCAAGTTGAGGAAAGAAAAATATGTATGATTTAGTAATTATAGGTGCGGGAACAGCAGGACTTTCCGCGGCGATTTACGGTCTTCGCGCCGGGAAATCGGTTTTACTTTTGGAGGCTTCCACTTACGGCGGTCAGATTATCAATACTCCGGAAATTGAGAATTATCCTGCTATTCAGAAGATTTCCGGTTATGCATTCGCGACAAATCTTTATAATCAGGCAAAAGGCCTAGGTGCTGAAATTCGTATAGAAAAAGCGCTTTCCGTTGAAACGGAAGGACAGTTCAAGCTGGTCAAGACCAAGGACAACAGGTATCAGGCAAAGGCCGTTATCCTTGCTACCGGAGCAAAGAACAGAGTCCTCGGTCTGGAAAAGGAAGAGGCACTTGTCGGAAGGGGAGTTTCTTACTGTGCGACCTGTGACGGCATGTTTTATAGAGGAAAAGTCGTTGCCGTAAACGGCGGAGGAAATACTGCCGTGGAAGATGCTACCTTCCTTTCCGAATATGTAAAAAAAGTGTATTTGATTCACAGAAGAGAAGAATTCAGAGCGGATAAGGCGGAAGTGGACCGTCTTAAGGAAAAATCCAACGTGGAGTTTGTTCTACATTCCACGATTAAGGCGCTGGAAAGTGATGATTCCGGGCTTTGCGGAATTTTGCTTACGGACAAAGAGGGAAATGAAAGAGAAATCAAAGTGGACGGACTTTTTGTGGCCATCGGGCAGGCACCGGATAATGCGGCATTTGCCAACATTGTAGACTTGGATTCGAAGGGTTATGTCGAGGCGGGAGAAGATACTTTGACACGCACGGAGGGAATTTTTACCGCCGGAGACTGCCGAACCAAGACAGTACGTCAGTTGACAACGGCGGCTTCCGACGGTGCCGTTGCCGCACTTGCTGCAGTAAATTATATCCATGAGAAGAATTTATAAGAAAACATCAAATGGATAAAATATAAAAAAGCAAATGGATAAAACATAAAAAAGATAAATTTACAGGAAATAAAAAGAAAAGGGAAAAAGAGATGCAGGAAGAATATAAGGCGTTAAGATTGGAAAATCAGCTTTGCTTTCCTCTTTATGCTTGTGCAAAAGAAGTGACCAGAAGATATAAGCCATTTTTGGATCCTCTGGGTCTTACCTATACACAGTACATTACCATGATGGTCATGTGGGACAAGAAGGAAGTCAGAGTGAAGGACCTTGGGGAGGTTTTGTACCTGGACTCCGGTACCCTTACACCTCTTTTAAAAAGATTGGAACAGAAGGGCTTGATTCATCGTTCCAGGTACCGGGATGATGAAAGGGCACTTTGCGTACGGATTACGGAAGAGGGAGAAAGATTACAGGACAAGGCTCTCTTCATTCCGAAGGAGATGCGTGCATGTATACCGTTAAATGACGAAGAAATGCTTGTGCTGAAGAAACTTTTAAGCAGAACTTTGACGGCAATAGAGCAAAGCGGCTTTA
Organism: uncultured Oribacterium sp.; assembly: GCA_963531555.1. Classification (GTDB taxonomy): domain Bacteria; phylum Bacillota; class Clostridia; order Lachnospirales; family Lachnospiraceae; genus Oribacterium. The sequence goes on along the minus strand of CAUSIX010000075.1, from coordinate 4,172 downwards.
TAAGTAAAGGAGAATAGCATGGAAGACTTGGATTATCTTGTGGTTGGTGCGGGGCTTTTCGGAGCGGTATTTGCGCATGAGGCAAAGAAAAGAGGAAGGAAGGTTCTGGTCATCGATAAGAGGGAACACATTGGCGGAAATGTGTATTCTTATGAGAAAAACGGGATTATGGTGCATCATTACGGTGCGCACATTTTCCATACCAACAATACAAAAGTATGGAAGTATGTGAATCAGTTTACGGAATTTAACCGCTTTACGAATTCTCCGATAGCTAATTACAAGGGGAAAATCTATTCTCTTCCTTTTAACATGTACACTTTTAATACGATGTGGGGGGTAATTACAGCGGAAGAAGCTGCCGAAAAGATTGAGGAAGAAAGACGGGAAGCGAGAATCATCGAGCCGAAGAATCTGGAAGAGCAGGCGATTTCCCTTGTCGGAAAAGAAATTTACGAGAAGCTCATCAAGGGATATACCAAGAAGCAGTGGGGAAGGGACTGTAAAGAACTTCCCGCATCCATTATCCGACGACTTCCCGTGCGATTCACTTATGATAATAACTATTTCAATGCACTCTATCAGGGCATTCCCGTAGATGGCTATACGGTCATGGTGGAGAAGATGCTGGAAGGTATTCCGATAGAACTTGGCGCGGACTTTTTTTCGGATAAGGAAAAATGGATGAGCAAGGCCAAAAAGGTGATTTTCACGGGAGCAATTGATGCCTACTATGACTATTGCCTCGGAGCACTTGAATATCGAAAAGTACGATTCGAGGTGGAAGAACTTCCCATTCCGAACTTCCAGGGAAATGCGGCGGTGAATTATACGGACGAAGAGACTCCCTATACCAGAATTATCGAGCATAAGTGGTTTACCTTCGGGAAGGACCGTGAAGGAAGGGACATCCCGACAACAATTATTTCGAAAGAATACAGTGCGGAGTGGAAGAGGGGAGATGAACCCTATTATCCGGTAAATGATGAAAAAAATCAGGCACTGTATGAACAGTACAAGGCACTTTCCGAGAAAGAAGAAAAGCTTCTCTTCGGAGGACGGCTCGGAGAGTATAAGTATTACGATATGGATACGGTCATTCTTGCCGCTTTGGAATTTTCCGAGCAAACGCTGGATAACAGAATAGAAAAGTAAAGAGAAAATGTTCCATAACAGAATAGAAAAATAAAGAGAAAATGCTCAATAACAGCATAGAAGAATAAAGTGGAAAAAAATATTTTTTAAGCAGTAGGAGAGGAGGAGAAAATGAGAAGCCTTGGCTTGATGGGGAGGGTTGCCGTCAGTTTTTTTGTCAGTACCGTCTTGCCTATTGTTCTCTTTTTTCTTTCTACAAGAGGGATTACTACGACAGAGCAAAATATCTTCATCTTGGTCATGGCGGGAATCTTCCTTGTGGCTTGGATTTACAACGGAATCATAAAACCGATTGATACCTTAAAAAATGCCGCAAGACGCATTGAATCGGGAGACCTGAACTTCACCTTGGAAGCGGAGACACATGACGAGTTTGGAGAATTGACACAGGCCTTCGAAAAAATGCGAATCAAGCTGAAGGAAAATCAAGAAGAAAAGATGCGGGATGAGCAGGAAAACAGAGAACTGGTCAGCAATATTGCCCATGATTTGAAGACTCCGATTACGGCTATTCGGGGCTATGCGGAGGGAATTCTGGACGGCGTTGCGGCAAGCGAAGAAAAGAAGCGAAAATATCTGCAAACGATTTATCACAAAGCAATGGAAATGAATCGCCTGATTGATGAGCTGAATTATTATGCAAAGATTGAAACAAATAAGATTCCTTATCATTTTGTATGTATACCGGCCTTGGAGTATTTTCAGGACTACTGTGTTGAAATCGCTGTCGATTTGGACAGCATGGGGTTTCAGTTCGCTACGGACTTGTTTCTGGAGGACACGGTGGAAATCATTGCGGATCCGGAACAGCTGAGAAAAGTGTTGAATAATATTGTTTCCAATGCGGTAAAGTATATGGATAAAAAAGAGCCGAAAATTCAGTTTAGTCTTTCCGATGCCGGTGATTTTGTCGAAGTGATGATCAAGGATAACGGAAAAGGAATAGAGAAAAAAGACTTGCCTTATATATTTGAACGCTTCTTTCGTTCGGACACGGCAAGAAATACGGGGACGGGCGGTTCAGGAATCGGGCTCTCGATTGTAAAGAAAATCATTGAAGACAGCGGCGGCAGAATTTGGGCAGAAAGTGAGATAGAAGAAGGAACGAGCATTCATTTTGTGCTCAGGAAACATTTTCCGGAACTTGTTGACAATCCCGGCTAAAAAGAGAATGTAGGATGATTTTCTGAAAAAGTACGGCGGACGGACAAGAAAAAGAATAGAGGAAAGCGTTGTTGCATAAGAAAGAGAAGAGCGAATCTTAAACTAAAAGTAAAATACAGGAGAAAGGGAAAGATGGAAGAAAAACAAAAAATTTTGATTGTGGAAGATGAAGTCTCCATTGCGGAACTCGAGAAGGACTATTTGGAACTCTCCGGATTTTTAGTGGATACGGAAGAGGACGGAGAAAAAGGCTTAAAGAGAGCCTTGGAGACAGACTATAATCTATTGATTCTCGATTTAATGCTGCCGGGACGGGACGGTTTTTCCATCACACAGGCAGTGCGGGAAAAGAAGGATATTCCGATTCTTCTGGTTTCCGCAAGAAAGGATGATATTGATAAGATTCGCGGTTTAGGACTCGGGGCGGACGATTATTTGACGAAGCCTTTTTCGGCGAGTGAACTGGTTGCCCGAGTGAAGGCACACTTGGCAAGATATAAGAGACTTAGGGACAGCGGAAAAGAGGAAAATGAAATCATTGAAATCCGCGGACTTCGTATCGACACTACGGCAAGAAGAGTTTTTGTGGACGGCAAGGAGGTTATCTTTACTTCCCGTGAGTTTGACCTTCTGGCTTTTCTTGCGGCACATCCGAATCGCGTATTTACAAAAGAAGAGCTTTTTCAGGAAATTTGGAAAATGGAATCTATCGGAGATATTGCAACCGTTACCGTGCATATTAAGAAGATTCGCGAGAAAATTGAGCTCAGTAACGCGGTAAAACCGCAATATATCGAGACAATCTGGGGCGTAGGATATCGTTTTAAAGCATAAAATTTGACGTATACAGGCTTTGTAAAAGAAGAGGAAATGAGGGTATACCGATTTTATGAAAGAAGCAGAAATTGGGGTATACAGGCTTTCTAAAAGTTGCGAGGGATGGAAAATGAGAAAATGCTATGGAAAAATTCCGTATTTATCTCCTTCCTCCCTTTACTAAAAATGCCCTGTCGTATATAATTCCGCTTAGTGCCTGTATGTATTTTTTTAGAAAATATACGGGCTTTAAAGGGAAAGTGTACATGGTGTACATCATTCAAACTTATCTTCTTTACATTTATTTGTAAGAGAGATATATAAGGAGGTTAAAGATGGCAAGAAAGTGGGTTTACCTCTTCACAGAGGGTGACGCTAGCATGAGAGAGCTTCTTGGAGGAAAGGGAGCGAATCTTGCGGAAATGACCAATATCGGTTTACCGGTTCCGCAGGGCTTCACGATTACGACAGAAGCTTGTACGCAGTACTATGAGGACGGAAGAGAGATTAATGCCGAAATCATGGGACAGATTGAAGAGCATATTAAGAAGATGGAAGAGATTACCGGAAAGAAGTTCGGAGATCACGAGAATCCTCTCCTTGTGTCCGTTCGTTCCGGAGCACGTGCATCCATGCCGGGTATGATGGATACGATTTTGAACCTTGGTTTGAATGAAGATGTGGTAAAGGTTATCGCAGAGAAGTCCGGAAACCCCAGATGGGCTTGGGACTGCTACAGAAGATTTATCCAGATGTACTCCGATGTCGTAATGGAAGTCGGAAAGAAGTACTTTGAAGAGTTAATTGATAAGATGAAAGAGAAGAAGGGCGTAAAGCAGGACGTTGAGCTTTCTGCAGAAGACCTTCATGAACTTGCCGAGCAGTTTAAGGCGGAATATAAAGAGAAGATCGGAAAAGATTTCCCGACCGATCCGAAGGAACAGCTGGTTGGTGCTATTAAGGCAGTATTCCGCAGCTGGGATAACCCGCGTGCGAACGTATATCGTAGAGACAACGATATTCCGTATTCCTGGGGT
>CAUSIX010000074.1:0-7063 GCA_963531555.1 uncultured Oribacterium sp. | reverse complement strand
TCTCCCACTGTACGCATAGGCACATAAAACTCGGCATGATGAATCAGGGCATCGATTAATTTTTCTTCCCAGTTTACTCCACCCTCATTCTGTATTCCATGAATCGCCATAATAAGGCGAGCATTTTTCTTCTCTCTAAAATCGTTCATGAACTCCTCCTCCCGTGCTATTCTAACATAGCTTAGAACGGGACACAAGAAAGGCTACCGCACGGACTTCATCATTCTACTGCACCCATTGTCCCTGTTCATTTATCCGGAAGCTGTCTACCGTTGTATTCCTTGCCATGGAACCGTTATTGTAAAAGTAGTAATAAACCTGCTTCCCGTTAATTGTCAATCCAACCCAACCGGTACGCATTGCTCCTTTTTCATCAAAGTAGTAGCTTTCTTTTCCAATTTGGAAAATGCCGTTAGATAGCATCATGCACTGCCTATCTCCGCTGTCCGGCAAGAAATAATACCAAACATTGTCAATGAGTTGCCATCCTATCTTGGCATCCCCGTTTACCTTGTCCAAATAAAACCATTTTCCGTAAGCATTTCTAAACCAAGCGGTTTCCATTTCTCCCTGTCCGTTAAAATGATACCATCTACCGTTCCAGTCAATCCAAGTATTAATTGCCGGTTGATTATTTGGATAACGAAAATACCATTTTCCGTTATACTGGCTCCAACCGATAGTATTCGACGGGTTTCCGCCGGAATTCCCTCCCGACTTGTTTTGTCCGAAAATCTGTGTCTCGCTATACTTTCCTTCTCCGTTGGAACGTGTACTTGCCGTAATATTCAATACATTGGATTCCACTTCCTCTGAGGATTTTCCTGCCTTCTTCTGCGCTTCCGTGTATGGAATGGTTTTTACCGTAAAGGTATAGGATCCTTCCTCTGTCATCCAGGGGTAAAAGTTCAAACTTAACGCATCAGTTGTGACTTTAGTGATAAAATTTCCCTCTCTGAAAAGTTTTACTTCATAAAATCCCGAGCTGTTATTTTCTGCTGTCCAGCTTGCTCTTCCAAGGCTGTTTACAGACCAGCTCAAATTATCCGCTGTATCATAGGTTCCTGTAATGGCCTTTAACTGAATCACTATTTCCAATTCTGTGGAACTGATTCGTTTTGCACTCACAAAGCTTCCATTGGATATTCTTACATTGTTTTCTGTATATGCACCGAAAAATTGATAGTATATTGTATCTCCGTTATTCTTGTCCTTACTGTCCGCCACAAGATAGAGTAGAACCTTAGGCTCACTACCTACTTTGAGCGTATCCGCATTACCGCTGTCTACCCATTGCACAGCATCAACATGATAACGGTCTCCCGGCGTTGTGAAGTCCGACTCACTGATGTTTCCGAGAGATGACCCCGCTTCCAAGGTACGCAAATTCTGATCTACCCTAATACTGATATTACTAATTGTACTGTTTGTATCTTTAGCAAAAACCGGAACGGTCAAAAAAAGTATCAGGATAATAGATATAATCAATCCTGTTCTCTGTCTAAACATGGCAACCTCCCTATCAATCCATTTATTTTTTAAACGTATTTTCAGTATAAAACATTTTTAATCTCGGAATCAACTTGCGTTTCTCTTACAATCAATTTTGACTTTCAGTATCTACTTGTGTTTCTCTTCCAATTAAATTGCTTATTTATACGGAAAAAAAGAAGCTGCGGTCTACCACAGCTTCTTTGCAATCTGTTCATTCGTTTTTTTACAAGTACTATGCCGGTAATATTCCGACAATGTACTTGTCGAAATTCTTTTATACCAACTCTAAAAGAACTTCCATAGCAGCATCTCCCTTACGAAGACCTACTTTAACAATTCTGGTATATCCACCCTTACGGTCAACATACTTCGGCGCAATCTCATCGAAAAGCTTCTTAGCGATGTCCACCTTCTTGGTATTCTTCTTTCTGCCGGCCACAGTGCCCGGTCTTTCGGTCGGAACATAGGTTGCAGCTAAAATCTGACGACGAGCCTGCAGACGAGAGGGCTTATCCTTCTGAATGGACTTCTCTACTTCATCGTAAACGGTAACTTTCTTTCCGTCTACAACTTCCTTCACTCTCTTTCCGTCAGCATCCTTCTTGGCTACCTTTGCTTTCACGGCAACCATCTCATAGTTATCCTTTTCTCTTACGGAAAGAGCAATCAGCTTCTCAACCTGCTTACGAACTTCCTTAGCTCTTGCCTCCGTGGTAAACACCTTTCCATAGCGAAGAACATCCGTAGTCAAAGATCTAAGCATAGCCTTTCTAGGGCCACTAGCTTTTCCTAATTTTCTATACATTGCCATTTTACTTTCTCCTTATCCGTGCTTTTTAGTCTTATCGGGTAAAATCCTGAGTCCGAATCTACTCTTCCGGAGTGGAAAGTCCTAAGTTTAGCTCACGAAGCTTCGCAAGTACTTCTTCCAATGACTTTCTTCCCAGGTTACGAACCTTCATCATGTCCTCCGGTGTCTTGGATGTTAATTCCGACACCGTATTAATTCCCGCTCTTTTCAAGCAGTTATAAGAACGGACACTCAGCTCCAGTTCATCAATATTCATTTCTAAAACTTTGCCCTTATCATCCTCTTCTTTCTCAACCATGAGCTGTGTCTCAGCCCCCTCGGAAGAAAGATTTACAAAGAGATCCAAATGCTGGAAGAGCATCTTTGCCGCAGCGGATACTGCGTCCTGAGGAAGCATTCCGCCATCCGTATATACATCCAAAGTCAATTTGTCATAATCTGTCATATTTCCCACACGGGTATTTTCCACAGTCATATTGACTCTGTCTACAGGTGTATATAACGCATCCAAAAGAGTATACCCTTTCGGATACTGTGATGCCTTTTCCTTTACTGTCCCTACATAGCCCTGTCCTCTCGTAATAACGATACCGATGGAGAGCTTTGCTCCCTTTTCCAGAGTAGCAATATGTAAATCGGGATTAATAACAGCAAATTCCGACTCTGCTTTAAAATCCGAAGCCTTCGCTTCCTCTTTTTCACTGACTTCCAAATGTGCTTCCAACTGCTCCACACCATCCGGAAGGGAAACTACTATAGACTTTAAGTTGGTTAGAACTTCGCTATAACTTTCCTTCACTCCGGAAATCGTATCTCCTGAAAGTCCTTGAATCTTAATTGCAGAAACCGCAGCCCCGGGCAGAGAGGACAGCATCATTCTCCGCAAAGAATTCCCCAGGGTCGCACCGTAACCTCTTTCCAAAGGTTCACAAACAAAACGACCGAAGCGCTTATCCTCTGAAATTTCAAGAATTTCAATGTTTGGTTTTTCAAAATCAAACATGCCGCCTCCTTTTTTAGGCTATCTTTACTTAGAGTACAACTCGACGATTAACATCTCGTTTACCGGAACATCGATTTCTTCTCTGTGCGGTAAATTTTTAACGGTTGCACTCAGCTTCTCTTCATCCACTTCCAACCAAGCGGGTACCATTCTGCCGCCGGTTACTTCCGTGATGTCCTTGTATCTCTGTGCAGTCTTCATGGACTCTTTAATAGCCACAACATCTCCTGCGGATACAAGGTAAGAAGGAATATTTACAATCTTACCGTTTACGGTAACGTGACGGTGACCTACCACCTGTCTTGCCTCACGTCTTGTTCTTGCCATTCCCATACGGAAAATGACATTGTCAAGTCTGGACTCCAAAAGAACCATTAAGTTCTCACCGGTCTGACCGGGAAGTCTCTCTGCCTTTGCATAGTAGTTACGGAAAGGCTTCTCCAAAACACCGTAGATGAACTTTGCCTTCTGCTTTTCACGAAGCTGAAGACCGTACTCACTCATCTTTCTTCTGGCATTTCTAACCTGTCTGTTTGATTTCTTGTCGACTCCCAAGAATACAGGGTCAAGTCCAAGTGACCTGCATCTTTTAAGCACAGGAACCTTATCTACTGCCATATTATCCTCCTAAATATCAAGTTCTGTTGCTTAAAAAGCAACATCTCCAAAAAATTTGATACGCCCTTTACACCATCGGCTTCTTCGGGCTGACCATATGGTCATACTGTTCTCGTATAATGCTTACTCCGCTATAACAGATTGTCTCTTAATATAGCAGATTTTCTCCTTGTAAATATACGCCATTTACAGATTGATAAGCAAAATAATTATACTCTTCTGCGCTTCGGCGGGCGGCATCCGTTGTGGGGAACCGGTGTAACGTCCTTAATGGATGTTACTTCGAGTCCGTTTGCCTGTAAGGCACGAATCGCTGCTTCTCTTCCGGAACCCGGTCCTTTTACCATTACATCCACATACTTTAAGCCATGTACCAAAGCTGCCTTTACAGCAGTTTCAGCAGCCATCTGAGCTGCATATGGAGTAGATTTTCTTGAACCTCTAAATCCCAGACCGCCGGCACTTGCCCAAGAAAGAGCATTTCCCTGTGCATCTGTCAAAGTAACGATTGTGTTATTGAAAGATGATTGGATATGTGCCTGTCCGCGTTCAACGTTTTTCTTTACGCGCTTTTTTGTCACTCTCTTACCAGTTGACTTAGCCATAGTTAAACTAACCTACTTTCCTTTTTATTTCTTCCTGTAATTAAAACATGAAGATCCTCTTAGTTACTTGCCCGAGACCTTATTTCTTCTTATTTGCAACGGTCTTTCTCGGTCCCTTACGGGTTCTTGCATTGGTCTTGGTCTTCTGCCCTCTTACCGGAAGTCCCTTTCTGTGACGGATTCCTCTGTAGCAACCAATCTCCTGTAAACGCTTGATGTTCAGAGCGATCTCTCTACGAAGGTCACCCTCTACCATCTGGTTCTCTGCGATATAGTTGGCAAGATCCTTCACCTCATCGTCTGTCAGATCCTTCACTCTGGTATCCGGGTTCACGCCGGTAGCCTGAAGAATCTTATCAGCGGATGATCTTCCGATTCCATAGATGTAAGTCAAACCGATTTCGATTCGCTTCTCTCTAGGTAAATCCACACCTGCAATACGAGCCATCTTTGTTTCCTCCTGTTAATTAACCTTGTCTCTGCTTATGCTTCGGGTTTTCGCAGATAATTCTGACTGCTCCCTTTCGCTTAATTACTTTGCATTTTTCGCAGATCGGTTTTACTGATGATCTTACTTTCATAAGTAAAATTCCCCTTTCCTTTACGAATTTGAACAGAGTTGCCGTATAATTCTAGCAAAACAGTCTTTAAATGTAAAGCGAAACCTTTACTTATCTCTCCAGATTATTCTTCCCTTGGAAAGGTCATAGGGAGAAAGTTCTATGGTGACCTTATCTCCGGGAAGGATACGAATATAATTCATACGAAGCTTTCCTGAAATATGGGCAAGTACCTGATGTCCGTTTTCCAGTTCTACCTGAAACATCGCATTTGGTAACTTTTCCAGTACTTTTCCTGTAATTTCGATCACATCTGATTTCGACATACTCTGTTTATCCTTTCATGAGACTCAGGATTTCCGGTCCGTTGTCTGTGATTAAAATTGTATTTTCATAGTGGGCAGTAAGCTTTCCGTCCAGAGGAACTACTGTCCAGTCATTGGAAAGCACTCTTACTGCGGGGTTCCCCTCTGTAATCATAGGCTCAATCGCAAGCGTCATGCCTGCCTGCAATTTTGGCCCTTTCCGCTTCATACGGAAATTCGGTACTTCCGGATCCATGTGCACTTCATGTCCTATGCCGTGTCCAACATAATCTCTGACTACTCCGTAGCCTCGGCCTTCCACAAAATCTCCTATAGTTCCGCAGATATCATTTAAATGATTTTCCGGGACAGCCTGTTCAATTCCTCTAAAAAAAGCTTCCTTTGCCGTTTCCACCAGTCGCTTGGCTTCCGCAGAAATCTCTCCCACTGCCCAGGTTCGTGCAGCATCGGAATGATATCCTTTATAATTGGTACCGATATCGAAGGAAACGATGTCTCCCTCTTTTAAAATTCTGTCCTTTGTCGGAATCCCGTGAATAAGTTCTTCATTCACAGAGACGCAGCACGCTGCGGGAAAGTCATATAAATGAAGGAAACTGGGTGTGCAGCCTGCCTTTCGGATCAGTCTCTCCGCATAATCGTTCAGCTCTAAAGTGCTTTTTCCGGGAGCAACCGCTTCTCCGACTTTTTCATGAACCTCCGCGAGTACCTTTCCCGCATCTCGCATGAGTTCAATCTCTCTATTAGACTTTATCTCAATCATGCTTAATCTTTTCTCTTCCTTTTCTTACAGCGCTTTTGTTTCTCTTTTCGATGAATTAAGCAAACATAAAGCACTGTCCATTCCGCTTTTTTCTTCTGTATCAATCAATCCGGCTTCGCTCATGGATTATCCGCTTCACTTTTTCAAAGACTTTATCCAATTCCTCCGCCCCGTCAATCTCCTCCAGAATTCCTTCCTTCTTATAATAAGAGATTAACGGTTCCGTAACTTCGTGATAAATCTTCAATCGGTTCTTCACAGTCTCTTCGTTATCATCCTTTCGCTGAATTAAATCCGCTCCGCAACGATCACAAATTCCCTCGGTTTTAGGCGGTAAAGTTACTATGTGATAAATTGCTCCGCAAGCAGGACAGGTTCTTCTTCCGGCCATTCTTTTGATAATGAGTTCATCCGATGCCTCTACATCCAAGGCCAAATCAATTTTCTCATCCTTTTTTGCCAGAGCCTCTTTCAACGCTTCCGCCTGTGGAATGGTTCTCGGGAATCCGTCCAGAATATACCCGTTTTTACAATCCTCCTTGTGGATGCGGTCAAGAAGCATGGCAATGGTAATATCATCCGGTACGAGCTCTCCTTTGTCCATAAAGCTCTTCGCTCTTTTTCCCAGCTCCGTCTCTTCTTTCAAATTAGCTCTGAAAATATCTCCTGTAGAAATATGCGGCAGCTGATATTCCTTTGCGATTCGACTCGCCTGGCTGCCTTTTCCGGCACCGGGAGCGCCTAACATAATAATTTTCATTTTCAGCCTCTTCCAAAGTGTGAAAAACCACTATGAGCCCCCTTAACTTACAGCTATTCTATAAAGTCTGCAGCTAAGGAGGCTGATAGATTAATTGTCTAAAAATCCCTTATAATTACGAAT
>CAUSIX010000073.1:0-7068 GCA_963531555.1 uncultured Oribacterium sp. | reverse complement strand
TTTCGAAAAAGAAGGTACCGGCATTTTTAGGCTCCTCGTTCGCGTTTTTGGCAGGTTATATGAGCATTGCTCCGAATAAGGAACCGGAGCTCCTTTTATATGCGTGTTTCGGTGTCGCCCTGGCAGGCCTTATGTACCTCGTTCTGGCTTTTGCCTTCCGCATTTTTGGTGCAGGAAAGGTTATGCGCTTTTTCCCTCCGGTAGTGACCGGACCGATTATCATAGCTATCGGCTTAAATCTTTCCAAGTCTGCGGTGGAAAACTGCTCGAGTAACTGGGGCTTGGCCTTGATTGCCATTGTCGTTGTTATCTTCTGTAATATTTTCGGAAAAGGGATGGTAAAAATCATTCCGATTCTCCTTGGGGTTGTTGTATCCTATCTCTTTGCGGCGGTTCTCGGCTACATTAATTTTGAACCGGTGGCGTCGGCATCCTGGTTCGGTTTTCCGGTACAATATGAGCGGACGGTATTTTCCTTATTTACAAGCGGAAACCTAGATCCCGCTTTACTTTTCAGCAGTTGCTTAACCATTGTTCCCATCTCCTTTGCGACGATGATGGAACATATCGGAGACATTTCCGCGATTTCCTCTACGGTCGGAATTAATTACATGAAGGATCCGGGCTTGCATCGTACGCTTACCGGAGACGGTTTGGCGACCACTATGGCCTCTCTCTTCGGTGCACCGGCCAACACGACCTACGGTGAAAATACCGGTGTTTTAAGCCTGACCAAGGTTTATGATCCGAGAGTTATTCGTTTGGCTGCCGTTTTCGCTGTCTTTTTAAGCTTCTGCCCGAAATTCTCCGCAGTGATAGAGGTTATGCCGAGTGCGATTATCGGTGGAATTTCTCTGGTGCTTTACGGTATGATTTCCGCAGTCGGTGTAAGAAATGTGGTAGAGACCAAGGTGGATTTTTCTAAGAGCAGAAACATTATTGTGGCGGCAATGATTTTGGTACTTTCGATAGGAATCAATTATTCCGGCGCAGGAGCTTTGGTATTCCACGTATTCGGCGTGCAGATTGCCTTCTCGGGCTTAGCAACCGGTTCTTTAGTGGGTATTCTCCTGAATGCGATTCTTCCGGATAAGGATTACAAGTTTGAGGAAGATGAGCCGAACGAAACCGGTGTGGACTTACAGATTTCACAAGGAAAGAGTTTACTCTGGGAGCTTGCAGAAAAGGCAAAAGAGGAAGAGAAAAAGCAGTAAGGATGGAATATTGCACTTTGTGCATTACTCGTATGGAAGAAAAGAAAGTCCCCTACAGAGGCGTGGAAGCTTGTGTAGGGGACTTTTTATAAATCGGTTCAATTTTTTTATTTTTTTCGAAGGAGCAGTTCTCCCATTTCTCGTCCGACCTTACCTCCCAGTGTAAGTGCATCGGAGAGACTCTTCCCTCCGATTATTCTTATTCTATCTTCGGAAGTATCACTGTCATATAGGGAAAAAGTCTTGCTGTCCGAAAAAGCGAGAATCAGATAGTTACAGTAGTAGAGCTCTTCCTTTTGACTTATTGTATTCTTTACAGAGAGCGTAAAGAAAGGGGAAAAGTCGTTTAGGGAAACGGAGAGTAGCTCCCTATGAAAGGCAGTCTTTACTTCGTATATATCCATGAGTCTTAGGAATTGCGCTAGAAGTGCTTTTCCCGAAAAAGATTTTCCGGAAAGAGAAAGAGGCTCCGAGTCCGTTAAGAGGGAGCCGCCCGCCTTGGCATTTTTCTCCAGTAGAAGGGTATTCGTTATCCCGAGGTCTGCCATAGCGGAAATGGCGGCGAGCCCGGAGGCTCCGCCGCCAACAACGATACAATCATAGTTTCCCGTCTGTTCGTATTCTTGCATGCTATGCATTTCCTTTAGTTGTTTGCGTCACCCATCATGAACTCGACAACTTTCTTCATGTCTTCCGGCTCATGCACAATCAGTTCCAATTCTTTGATATAGGCCTTATCGAGCATCTGAGACATCATCAGCATCTGAGACAGCTTGGACTTCAAATTGATGCGATCTCCTTCCGGAGAAACCAGCTCTACTCTTCCCTTTAAGCCGTTTAAGAGAGAAAATAAACCTTCTACGTTATTGACATTTTCAATTTTCATGGTATTGATATTCCCTTTCTTCAAAAATTATGGCAGAATGAAGTGGATTTTGCCATTAAGCAAGAACGCTGCTCTTATCGATAGAAGCGTCCGAATCGCTTCAACAATAGTACAAAGATGCGGAAAAAGCAAGATAAGTTTATATAGATGATAGTAGGGGAAAAGGCAGCGAAAAAGAGAATAGGAAGTGGAATAGGAAACGAAAAAGAGAAATAAAAAAATGGAAAAATAGAAGAGAAGCGGATAGAGAAGGAGTGGATAAGGAAATGGATATGGAAATGGATAAAGAAATGGACAGGGAAGAGTTGGAAGCTTTGCTAAGAAAGAAAAAAGAGAAGGAGTCGGAAGAGGAATGGAAGAAACCGTCTCTTCAGGAGAGTTTCCCGAAGCTTGTGCTCGCGAGCGGATCTCCGAGAAGAATAGAGCTCTTGAAGCTATTGGGCTTTAGCCCTACGGTTTATCCGAGCGGTGCGGACGAGAGCAGCGCGGAGAAAGATCCGGCACTTCTCACACAGCGCCTGGCCTTTTTGAAAGCGGAGGAAGTGCAGAGACATTTTGACAGTGAAACTTTGCTTATCGCTGCGGACACCGTGGTTTTTGACGGAGAAAAAATCCTCGGAAAACCGAAGACGGAGGAAGAAGCATATGCTATGCTTTCCGGCCTGTCGGGGAAGGTAAATTGGGTCTATACAGGGGTTTGTCTTCTATACGGAGAGAAAAAAATGGGATTTTGCGAGAAAACGACGGTGTATCTTTCCAAGATGTCCGATCGGGAAATACGGGAGTATATTGCTTCGGGAGACCCTATGGACAAAGCCGGCGCATATGGTGTGCAAGGCCCGTTCGCCCGCTTTGTAAAGGGGATAGAGGGAGATTTTTGTAATGCAATAGGCTTGCCGATTGCCAGACTTTATCAAGCTTTGAAAAGATTCAGGGAGGAACTGTAAGGATTCGGATTTTATGTAGGAGTAGAAAGTAGAGAAGAACCGCGACGATGCGGATTTTATATTGAAGTAAAGACTTAGAGAAAAACCGCAATCATTCGGATTTTCATAGGAGAAGAAATGGACGAGAAAAAGAAAAGAAGTAAATTTTCATCAAAACTGGGCTTTGTGCTTTCCGCAGCGGGTTCTGCCGTCGGTCTCGGAAATATCTGGCGATTTCCTTACCTTGCGGCGCGTTACGGCGGAGGCATTTTTCTTCTGATTTATCTTATTTTGGTACTCACTTTCGGCTATACCATGATTATTGCGGAGAGTGCAATCGGAAGAATGACCGGAAAAAGTCCGGTTGGAGCTTATGCCCATTTCGGACAGGACTGGATGTTCCGCTTTGGCGGCTGGATCAATGCGATTATTCCGATTCTGATTGTACCCTATTATTCCGTTATCGGCGGTTGGGTTTTGAAGTACCTTTTTGCTTATCTGCAAGGGGAAGAGACGGCTGTTGCAACGAGCGAATATTTTGGAGGCTTTATCGGGAATGGAGTGCAGGCGGAATTTTGGTTTGTCATTTTTACCTTCTTGGTAATGCTGATTATCTTTATGGGAGTGGAAAATGGAATCGAAAAGGTCTCCACTTTTATGATGCCCGTCTTGGTTTTACTTGCTATTGTTTTATCCGTTTATGCTGTTACCAGACCCGGCGCTTTTTCCGGCGTGAAGTACTTTCTCATTCCGAATGTAAAGAATTTTTCCTGGATGACGGTGGTTGCCGCCATGGGACAGATGTTTTATTCCCTTTCTATCGCAATGGGTATTCTGGTAACTTTCGGCTCCTATATGAAATCCGATCATTCCATCGAAGAATCTACGGGAAATGTGGAAATTTTTGATACGGCAATAGCGATTCTTGCCGGTCTTATGATTATCCCTGCTGTATTTGCCTTTTCCGGCGGAGACCCGAAGGTCTTAAAAGCGGGACCGTCTCTCATGTTTATTACCATGCCGAAAATCTTTGTCAGCATGGGCTTTGGAAGGATTGTGGGATTTCTTTTCTTCCTCTTGGTTTTCTTTGCGGCTCTTACCTCTGCCATTGCACTCGCGGAAAGTGCCGTTTCCACTTTCCAGGATGAGTTAAAATGGAGCAGAAAGCGCGCGACCCTGGTTTTGGCTATCATTATGGTTTCACTTGGTACTTTAAGTGCATTGGGTTACGGTCCGCTTGCCGGAATTACGCTGATTAAGGGCATGCAGTTCCTGGATTTCTTTGACTTCTTGACTAATTCCGTGATGATGCCGATTGCTGCGATGGCGACTTGCCTCTTGGTTGTCCGTGTCATTACCGTAAAGGGGATAGCGGAAGAAGTGGAAAAAAATGGAGCCCCCTTTAAGAGGAAAGCCGTTTTCAACTTTATGATTAAGTATCTTTGCCCCTTCTTTGTCGCGATTATTTTATTCAGTTCCGTGGCAAGTGTGCTGGGATGGATTAAGTTTTAGGAGGAAAAAAATAATTTTAAATGCCGCTCCGGGATAGCACTAGGCTCCGGGGCGGCATTTTTAGATAAGTTTTAAGATCTAAAAATCAACATAGACTATACCAAGCATTTTCAAACGCCTTTTCTTTCTTTTTATCAAAAAAGGAATCATCAACCGCAGGTATTTTTTCAATGTCCGCACGTAAAAGAGTAGATGCTGTATGAATGTTCCCTTTTTCTATATAATCCAGCATGGCAAAGTGGAAATCAGCGGAAAGAATCTGCTTTTGCATGATTTGTACGTAAAAGACAACTTGCTGGTCAATGGCGTCAGCTAAAGCATTTAAACAATATGTGTTTCCATAATAGGAAAATAGTTTTAAGTGAAATTCCCTGTTTAAACTCCATGAACGTAAAAAGTCGGATTCCAAGGATACATTATCGTATGATTCACATAATTTTCGAAGTTCTTCGATATTTTCATTGGTCAATCGGCCATGATATTCTTCCAGAAATTTACATTCTAAACAAGAACGAAAAGCGGCAATTTCCATCAGCTCTTTATGATTAGGGCGACGAATACGATATCCGTGGCGGGGAACAGAAATAATAAATTTATCACTGCGTAATTGCATGAGAGCTTCTCTTACCGGTGCCCGGCTGACATGGTACTTTTCCATCAGCTCTCTTTCGGTTAAATACTGATCAAAATGAAATTGATTATTGATGATGTCAGTGAATATGGAACGGTAGACTTTTTTTTTAATTGTATTTTCAGAGAGAGCTTGCATTGAGAATACTCCTTTATTCTTTAAATCATATCACCATTTATATGTTAGATAGTATAAAGCGCTGAAAAAATAAAATCAAAGACAAAATAGCTCAATAATGCATAAAAATAATTTCTATAATATAAAAATATTGTATAAAATATAAAATTGAATTGCGCATAAAAATATACTGTGATATGATTACAGACAAAGATGTCGTGAAATTTTAACTAAATATTAAAAAAGGAGGAATGCTTATGGATGAAAAAAGCAGTTCAAAGAAATGGCTGGGTTACGCTCTCCTTGCAATTATGCTATTAGCATATCTGTATCTGGGCTTGTACCGTATCGCTAAGGGTGAGGCACAGTGGGATGTGCAGACGGCATTTTTAACGATGCTTTTATTGATTATTATTGGGGAAGTAATATCTACAGCAACCAAGGCTTTTGTTCCATCGATGTTTATTTCAGCAATATTATTTGTTTTGGGGTTTTGGACTATTTTGCCTAAGGATATCCTGCAGCAGGGAGGAATTGCCTCAAACTTACCGACATTCTTAGTTATGATGATGGTGGTTCATCTTGGAACAATGCTGGATATTAAAGAATTAATCGATCAGTGGAAGACGGTTGTAGTAACTTTAGCCGGAATGCTGGGGATTATGGTCATTATTTTAACGGTAGGAATGTTGATTTTGGGGAGAGATACCGCTGCTATATCGGCTCCTCCGCTAACAGGAGGATTTGTTGCCGCCATGATGATGCAGTCTGTAGCACCGACAGAGCATCTTGCGATTTTGGCCATGGCAGTATATATCTTGCAAGGATTTGTCGGTTATCCTTTGACGAGCTTTTGTTTAAAAAAAGAGGGCTATTCGGTTCTAAAGAAATACAGAGCCGGAGAATGGCAAGTACAGACAGAAAAGAAAAATGTGTCTACAAATGAGAAGAAAAATTTTATTTTTCCACAACTTCCTGATAAGTATAGAAGTGATTTTACCTATCTGTTTACTATGGTTCTTTTGACAGTGGTTTCAGGTTATTTAGACAAACTTTCTGCAGGATATGTGTCAAAATTTGTTTGGGCTTTATTTTTGGGAGTTTTTGCAACGGCCTTAGGCTTTACGGAAAAGAGTGTTTTAGTTAAAGCTCGTAGTATGGGCTTTGTTTACACCATCATTATGATGTTTGTATTCTCGCAACTTAGTAATTGTACACCGGAAACAGTGGTTCAACTCATTAAAGATTTTGCCATTTTAATTGTTTTGTCCACAATCGGCATTGCTGTATTTTCTATTCCAATCGGAAAATGGCTCGGAATGTCTACCCCAATGGCTTTTGCGATCGGTCTGGGTTCCATTGCAGGCGGTTTTCCTGCAAGTTACACTTTGAGCGTAGAGGCTGCACGAGTATGTTCTGAGAATCCTGAGGAGTATGCGATATTAGAGTCACACATGTTGCCGAAAACTTTAGTTGCGGGCTTTGTGAGTGCTACATCGGGTTCAGTTTTAATTGCAGGTGCAGTGATGACGTTATTTTTCAAATAAAACATGCGTAGTTAAGGCAAGGAGGTGATGCGATGGATTTGGGTTTAAAAGGAAAGGCCGTAGTAATAACCGGTGGCAGTAAGGGAATCGGATATGCTACGGCTAAGGAGTTTCTGAAAGAGGGCGCAAGCGTAGCAATTTGCGCAAGAAATAAGAAGGAGATAGAGGAAGCTGCGGAAACGCTCGGAAAGTTTGGCCCGGTTTACGCGGAAACGGTGGATGTTTCCAAAGGAGA